>NZ_JBWZET010000350.1:0-3909 GCF_056722145.1 Rhizomicrobium sp.
CCACACCGCGCGCAGCCGCAACGACCAGGTCGCCACCGATTTCCGCCTCTGGGTCCGCGATGCCTGCGACCAGGCGCTCGCCCAACTCAGGGCGCTGCAAGTCGCGCTCGTCACCCGCGCCGCCGAACATGCCGCCAGCATCATGCCCGGCTTCACCCACCTGCAAACCGCGCAGCCGGTCACCCTCGGCCACCACCTGCTCGCCTATTACGAGATGGCCGCGCGCGATGTCTCGCGCTTCGCCGACGCCCGCGCCCGCATGAACCAGTGCCCGCTCGGCGCTGCCGCGCTGGCCGGCACCGGCTTCCCGATCGATCGGCACATGACCGCGCAAGCCCTCGGCTTCGCCCGTCCCACCGACAACAGCCTCGATTCGGTCTCCGACCGCGATTTCGCGCTCGATTACCTCTCGGCCGCCGCCCAATGCGCGCTCCATCTCTCGCGCCTGGCCGAGGAATTCATCATCTGGGCCAGCCAGCCGTTCGGCTTCGTCACCCTGCCAGACAGCCTGTCCACCGGCTCCAGCATCATGCCGCAGAAGAAGAACCCCGACGCGGCCGAGCTGGTGCGCGGCCACTCGGGCCGCATCATCGGCAGCCTCACCAGCCTGATGATCACCATGAAGGGCCTGCCGCTCGCCTATTCGAAGGACATGCAGGATGACAAGCCGCCGGTGTTCGAGGCCGCCGGCCTGCTCACCCTCTGCCTCGCGGCGATGACCGGCATGGTCGAGGGCGCCACCTTCCGCACCCAGAAGATGCGCGCCGCTGCCGAACTCGGCTACGCCACCGCGACGGACCTTGCCGACTGGCTGGTCCGCCAGGCCGGCATCCCGTTCCGCGAGGCGCACCACATCACCGGCAGCGCCGTGAAGCTCGCCGAAAGCCGCGGCATCGCGCTCGAAGCGCTCACCCTCGCCGAACTCCAGGCGATCGATCCGCGCATCGATGAACGCGTGTTCCCGGCGCTCTCGGTCGAAGCGTCGGTCGCCTCGCGCGCCAGCCATGGCGGAACCGCCCCGGCTGAGGTAGAGAAGCGTGTCGCCCAGGCGCGCGCCGCGCTCGGGCTGGAGTAAGCATGTTGCGCCGAACCCTGCTGCTACTCGCCGCCGTCGCCGCGCTCTCCGCCTGCGGCGCGCGCCACAATCTCAAGCCGGTCGCCGGCAAGACCCTCCCGGTCGCCCCCTACGGCGCCGGCGAGAAACCCGGCTCGGACGACCTGCTCACCCCCACCTCGCAGGAACGCCCCGGCCGCAATGTCGAACTGCGCACCCGCTCCGAACCGCGCACCGACGATCCCTACGATCTTCCGCCTAAAGGCTAACCCCATGGACCATTTCGACTACAAGGACGGCGTCCTCCACGCCGAGGACGTAGCCCTGCCCACCATCGCCCGCGAGGTCGGCACCCCGGTCTACGTCTACTCGCGCGCCACGCTCACCCGCCACGCCCGCGTGTTCCGCGATGCGCTGACCAGCCGGCTGCCCAAGGTCCACATCGCCTTCGCGGTCAAGGCCAACCCCAACCTCGCGGTGCTCAAGCTGCTCGCCTCCGAAGGCTACGGCGCCGACGTCGTCTCGGGCGGCGAACTCGAACGCGCGCTCGCCGCCGGCATTCCCGCGGCAGACGTGGTGTTCTCCGGCGTCGGCAAGACCGCATCCGAACTCGCCCGCGCGCTCGATGTCGGCCTCGGCCAGTTCAACCTCGAAAGCGAGGAAGAAGGCCACGAACTCGCCGACATCGCCGAGGGCAGGGGCCTCACCGCCACCTGCGCGCTGCGCGTCAACCCCGATGTCGACGGCGGCACCCACGCCAAGATCAGCACCGGCAAGGCAGAGAACAAGTTCGGCGTGCCCTACGATCGCGCCGCCGCGATGTACGCCCGCCTCGCCGCGCGCCCGGGCCTCCGGATGCGCGGCCTCGCCGCCCACATCGGCAGCCAGATCAGCAGCCTCGCCCCCAGCCGCGCCGCCTTCACCCGCATGGGCGAACTGATGCACGCCATCCGCGCCGCCGGCCACCCCGTCACCCACATGGACCTCGGCGGCGGCCTCGGCGTCCCCTACAAGCTCGGTGAAACCCTGCCGGGGCCGGATGAATACGCCGAAATGGTCGCCGAAGTGACGGCAGACTGGGATGCGACGATCATGTTCGAACCCGGCCGCGTCATCGTCGGCAACTCGGGCGTGCTCGTCACCCGGGTGATCCGCGTCAAGCCCGGGGTTACCAACCCGTTCGTCGTGGTCGACGCCGCGATGAACGACCTCGTCCGCCCGGCGATGTACGACGCCTGGCACGATTTCCTCGCGGTAAAGCCGAATGGGAAGCGCGAGGTGGCGAACATTGTCGGGCCGATCTGCGAAAGCTCGGATACGTTTGCGATGCAGCGCGAGATCGATGTGGTGAAGGCGGGGGACTTGGCGGTGTTTCGGACTGCCGGGGCCTATGGGGCGACGATGGCGAATACCTATAACAGCCGGGCGTTGGTGCCGGAAGTCATGGTGGATGGCTCGCGCTGGGCTGTCGTGGCGGATCGGATTGAGCCTGCCACGATATTGGCGGCGGAGCGGGTGCCCGAGTGGTTGTAGGGGGGGCTAATTCCGCACTAGCTCCGCAATTTTGGCCGCGACTTCACCCATTGTCTCTTCGGTAGTGCTGAGGCCTGCGCGAGAAGCCAATAGAAGGCTGACCTTTTCAAGTTCCTCATAGGTTGTTTCGTGGACAACTGGCACGAGACGTTCACGCCGAAGTAGTGCGGACAGTTCTTTGTCAGCGACCCCTTCGGCTTGGAGACGCAGCAACATGGCTGGTGTAACCAGCACAATTCCAACGCGAGAATTAATTAGTCCCTTATCGATTGCGCGCATCATCGGCACCCCGAGGCCGAGATCCTTTTCGCTGAACCACACGCGAACGCCGCGCGCTTCAAGGAGATCGTGAAGGTCTTTTGCCGCGCCCTGTCGATCATCCCAAGCGTGACAAAGGAAAACATCTCGCAGATCAGGTTGCAAGACTGCGAGGTTCTCTGCAGTTTCGCGGACTGGAGTGAGTGATCGCACCTGTTCAGGCGAATACCAAACCGGCGAGCCTGCTGGCGACCAGCGCGGCTTAGAGCTTTTCCGACCTGCGACGCTCGGCCTGCTGCTACTTCCGTAGGTCGATGGCGCGCTAGTGGGCCTATAGCTTTGATATTCGTTATAGCCCCCAAAACCGCTATAACCGCGTGAGTGACCATAACGTCCGCCGCAAGCTGGGCAGTCTGCCGCTGCGGCAGCCGAACGATGCCCTCTGACCGGTGCAGTACATCTGGCCATAAATTTCCCCCTTGATATGATAGTTCAACAATCGAGCGAGAAATGTGGCGTTGAATATCTATTAGGCAAGTGGCCTTGCAAAATTTTCTTGAAGAGCAATGCGTCATTTACAACGCAATTTCAAAAAGGATGTTTTATATATTGCAAGACGTAAATGTCGTCTTCCGGGGACATAATTCATAATTTGGTGGGATTAGGGACACGGCAAATCCGGGGACACAATTACGTAATTGCCTACCGCCCGCCCGCCATATCGCCACACCCGCGCTCCCAGCAGTGTCGGCGCTGGTCGCGCCGACGTTGAACTCACGGAGTCCCCGGTGATTTCCATCGACAAGCGATGGAAATGAGCTTTCCTACACCCCCCACACCTGTCACCGTTCGCGCGCTCTTTGACATTGCAAATCGGCCGATTCTTTCGCTTCAGGAAGCGTGCGCGCCGCATGTGTTTTATCAACCAACGCGCGCGGCTGTTCACCCTCCGCGCGCGCCGGGCAGGTTCGGTCCGTTTTGGATCATTCTCTTGCGCATGGCGTATCGCTTGCCCCACCCTCCAAGCAGAGTTGCCGCTGGTCGCGGCAACGTTGAACTTACGG
>NZ_JBWZET010000351.1:0-5018 GCF_056722145.1 Rhizomicrobium sp.
CCCCTTGTGGGAGAGGAAGAAAAATCACGATGTTAGCGCTGCGCCGCACAATCCTGCGAACGGAATAGAGTCGCGCAGCGCTAACTCCGATGATTTTTCAGGTGAGGGGGACACGCGCACAATCCCCTCACCAGCAAAATCTAGTGTTTAGCGGCGAAGTGTGCGGGCGCAACCGATCGTGCACGCCGCTAAGCACAAGATTTTGCGTCCTCTCCCACAAGGGGCGAAGAAACTGATCTCGATCAATCGCGCGGCGGCGTGACGCGCGGCTTGTCTGCGTACGGAGCATTCCCATGCTCTCTTGACGCATCCGGGTTTCCCGGAATGGCGGCGGTTAATCATTCCTTTCAGGCTTCATCCCAAGAGCCCAGGGATGAAAACCATGCCGAACATCGCCGCCTTGTTGCGTACCGCCGCCGCCGTGACCTTCGCGTTCGCGATCCTGCCGCACGCCGCGCGCGCCGCCACCACCTTCGTCGTCGGACCGACCGCCTATTACAAGACGATCCAGTCGGCGGTTGACAAGGCCAACCCCGGCGACACGATCAACATCAATCCCGGCACCTATGCGGCCGCGAACATCACCAAGTCGAACCTTCTGATCCAGGGCATCGGCACGACGCCGCCGGTGATCACCGGCAAGGTTTACGGCGACAAGGGCCTGTTGGTGATTTCCGGCACCAACACCACGATCAAGAACATCACCTTCCAGGGCGCCACCTCCACCTCGGGCAACGGCGCCGGCATCCGTATGCAGGGCACCAATCTGACGGTGCTGAATGCGCAATTCACCGGCAATCAGGACGGCATCCTCACCGACGCCAACACCAAAAGCACGCTGACGGTGACGAATTCGACCTTCGACAAGAACGGCAGCTGCGTGTCGTCGAGCGGTTGCGCCCACGCCATCTATGCCGGCCACATCGCCAAGCTGGATGTGGAGAATTCCACCTTCACCGACACCCAGGCCGGCCACCACATCAAGTCTCGCGCCAACGAAACGGTTGTGGTCGGCAACACGATCCAGGACACGGCGAACGGCACCTCGTCCTATCTCATCGACGTGCCCAACGGCGGCAAGGTGACGATCACCGGCAACACGCTGGAAAAAGGTCCGAAGTCGTCGAATTCGATGACCGCAATCGCGCTTGGCGAAGAAGGCGCCACCAATCCCGCCGGCACCATGCTGATCGCCAACAACACTTTCCAGAACGATTTTTCCAAGACCCAGTCGTTCGTGTGGAACAGCACCGGCAGTTCGGCGCTGCAGCTCGCGGGCAACGTGCTGAAAGGCTACGCCACCAAGACGCTGAACGGCCCCGGCACCGTGTCCGCCGCGCAATCGGCGCTGCGCCTGACCGCGTCCGCCGACCTCGCGCCGGCCCGGTTCGGCGCCATGGCCGGCAGCTTCGGTGCCGCCACCAGCGTGCCCGAGCCGACTACGCTGGCGCTCTTCCTCACCTTCCTCGTCGGCCTCGGCTTCTTCGGCAAGAGCAGGCGCGAATAAGCTTCCCTGGCGAGATGGTTGGCGTGGCGCCCAGCTTTGCTAGCATGGGCGCCATGGCCGAGACTGACGACATTGCCTTCCTGTTCGACGTCGACAACACCCTCGTCGACAACGACCGCATTACCCAGGACCTTTCCGATTATCTCACCCGCGAGCACGGCGCTTATGCCCACGATTGCTATTGGCTGTTGTTCGAGGAGCTGCGGCGCGAACTGGGGTATGCCGATTATCTCGGCGCGCTGGAGCGCTATCGCGTCAAATACCTGCACGATCCGCGCATCCTCAGAATGGCGAACTGGCTGATCGATTATCCGTTCCGGGAGCGCCTGTTCCCCGGCGCGGTGGAGGCGGTGCGCCATGTCGCGCAATGGGGCACGACCGCGATCGTCTCCGACGGCGACGCCGTGTTCCAACCGCGCAAGGTGCAGCGCGCCGGACTATCGGACCTGTTCCAGCGCCGCATCCTGATCTACATCCACAAGGAGGACGAGCTGGCGCACGTCGAACGCCTGTTTCCGGCGCGCCACTATGTGATGATCGACGACAAGTTGCGGCTTCTGGCGGCGATCAAGCAGTATTGGGGCGAGCGCGTCACGACGGTGTTCCCGCGCCAGGGCCACTACGCCACCGACATGCACATCCTGACCGAATACCCCGCCGCCGACCTCTCCATCACGCACATCGCCGATTTGCTGCAGTTTGGCCGCGAGGATTTCCTGATGTCGCGCACATAAAAAGGGCGCCGTCGCCAGCCCCCCCTTTTCGCGTCTCCGTCACGCTGAAGTTAGACAAACAAGCGTTATGACGAGGTCATTACATCTCTTTCCTCCCCCGCGGTGTCCAGAATGCGACAACGTTGCGAGTGCAACAGCGCGGGGGAGGAAAGATGTGTTGTCGTCTGAATGTCCGTTGCTCTACACCGGCTTGCCTTCGCCTTTGGCGATGCCTTCCCACAAGCCGTTGAGGTACACCGCCCCCAGGGCGCGATCGTACAGGCCGTAGCCGGGCTTGCCGGTTTCGCCCCAGATCATGCGGCCGTGGTCGGGACGGACGTAGCCGGTGAAGCCGGTGTCGTAATAGGCTTTGACGATGGCGCCGATGTCGAGCGAGCCGCAATCGGACTTGTGCGCCGTCTCGTTGAAATTGCCCTTGGCGTCTACTTTCACGTTGCGGATGTGGGCGAAGTGGATGCGGCCCTGCGCCGAAAATTCCTTCACCAGCTCGACAATGTTGTTCTTGAGGTCGGCGCCAAGCGAGCCCGAGCACAGCGTCAAGCCGTTGGCCGGCACATCGACGATCGCGAGCAGCCGGCGCAGATCGTGCACATCCTTGACGATGCGCGGCAGGCCGAAGATCGGGCGCGGCGGATCGTCGGGATGAATCGCCATCTTGATGCCGGCCGCGTCCGCCGCCGGGACCACGCCCTGCAAAAACGCCGTCAGATTGGCCCACAGCGTCTCTTCGTCGATGGATTTATACTCGTCGAGTAGCGCCTTCAGCTCGTCCGGCTTGTAGGAGGCGTCCCAGCCCGGCAGGTCGATGCCTTGCGAAACGTCGATCTTGTTCACGACGTCGACGTCGAACGCCAGCGCCGACGAACCGTCGGCCAGCTTCATGTCGAGGATGGTGCGGGTCCAGTCGAACACCGGCATGAAATTGTAGCAGACGACCTTCAGCCCGCATTCGCCGAGGTTCTTCAGCGTCTGGGCATAATTCTCGATCAGCCGTTTGGCGGTGGGGCGGCCGAGCTTGATGTCCTCGTGCACCGGCACGCTTTCGATCACCTCGAAGGCGAGGCCCTTGGCCTCGATCTTCTGCTTCAGGGCGCGGATGTTTTCCACCGGCCACACCTCGCCCACCGGCACGTCGTAGACCGCCGAGACGATGCCGTGCATGCCCGGAATCTGGCGGATGTATTCGAGCGAAACGGGATCGCTGTCGCCATACCAGCGGAAGGACATTTTCATGGGCGGAGCCCTTTGTGCGTGTGACCGCTACCACTTAGGCAAAAAGCCCGCCGCGACTCAAGGGACAATCGCGTCGCTGGCGGCTCAGAAATGCCCGCTCAACGCAATTTCCCACTGACTTTCGCGCACCACCGTGTCTTCTCGCGTGCCGTTGGAATAGCTCAACGTGATGCCGAAAAATTTGTCGGGATCGAGAAACCAGGTCAGCGTATTGGCGAAATACCCCACCTCGGTCACGCCCAAGACCGGATGGACGCGGATGTACGATGTCGTCGCCGTGACCGGAATCGCCGGATTGTCGCTCACGATCGACAGTCCGGCCTGGCCGCCGAGGCGGACGAAATCCTGGTGGCTCGCCGCCACCGTCGCGTTGCCGCGGTCGGTGTAGAAGCCATTGTCGTCGCGCAGGTTGAGGATGAATTTGAAGGACGCGAAGTTTCCCGGAAGGGGCCCGAAGCTGTTCAACCAGCTATTGACGACGGGCGTGTAGATGAGCTGCCCGGAAGCGAGCTGGCTGTCGTCGACGGGGTTGAACAGATAATCCGGCCGCAGCGACAGCCGATGGCCGCACGCCAAGTCCGCCTTGCAGAACAGATAGGCGTTGAACAAGATGCCGACATCGACGGACTTATTGACGCTCGGCTTGGCGCTGCTTCCGGCATCGACGGTCGTAATGATGTAGTTCATGCCGAAATACGGAATGAGGTCGAGCGGAAGGTCCGACACATCGGGCGGCAGCGGCACCTCGAAAGCGTAGCCGGCGCCGACGACGATTTTGTACACGGCTTTTTTCGCGACATTGTCGCGCGAGATGTCGAACATCGCCTTGCTCGACGACGCAAACGCGGTCTTGTCACTTCGATCGATATAGAGGTCCTCCGGTTTGCCGCGCACCCGGACCGGCGACCCCGACTTGCTCTTTTTCTCGGCGACCGCGGCCGGCACCGCGGCCGGCGGAGTGGATTGCGCCACGCAGCGGATGGCGTTCTGTTCGTTGGGACCGCGAAAAAAGATCGACGGATCGACTTCGGCGGTGGGCGCATAAACCGCCCGTTCATTGCCGTGCAGAAGGCCCGCCATGTAGCCCCTGATGGCGTAAAGATAGTCCCTGTCGGGGGCGCTGCAATTCCTGCAGGCCGCGGGATCGGCCAAAGGTGCGCCCGCGAAGATCTGCCGTGCCGGCGAGAATTGCACCAGCGCCGGATCGTTCGAGGGTTCAAACGCCTCGGCGCTGACGGGAAACTTGCGATACAGCACCTTGGTCAGTTTGTCCTTGTCGATGATGTGGGTCGCGCCGCAAATCTCGGCCTGAGGCGGCGGAAACTGATCCTTCGCCGCCGCGGATGGCGCAACCAACCCGATCATGAGCGCCAGCGCGCTCAGCCGTACCTGCTGCATGTCCCCCTCCCCCGGTCTAGCTACCGGATTCACACATTTGTGCCTCCTGTCAGGAGGGCGACGCCACGCTTTGCGGCTTGGAACTCGATCCATCCCTGGAGCATGACGATGGGGCCTGGTTTTCCATAATATCCGGTCCATCCACC
>NZ_JBWZET010000352.1:0-6710 GCF_056722145.1 Rhizomicrobium sp.
TGCAGCGACAATCAACTTCGGCAATCCTCACCCCAAGCGCCGTCGCAATCACCATCCTGATTGACGCTGGCTCATCATCCAGCTTGTCGCGCTACAGCCCTTCGTCCCGACGCCATCAGCGCAGCCACGGCGCACAAGGGCGCGTCAAAAGCGCCGTAGGCGGCACCAGAGCCACGCGCAGCCCGTTCTTCACGGGCGAGCATGGCGAGGAGCGTAAGCGATGTCCTGTGGCCCTTCTTCCGTTGAGGCGATGAAAGTGCTCGGAGGCCCTGCGGGAGTGACGGAGGGCTTCGAGCTATCGTTATGGATGACGTTAACGTCGACGCGAAGGGCGGCTATCGGCGGATAGAGGTTCTGACTGGTCCCGGGCGCCGCCGGCGATGGTCGGCAGCGGAGAAGGGGCGGATCGTGGCGGAGACGCTGGTCTCCGGGGCTGTGATCACGGAGGTCGCGCGTCGGTGGCAGGTTTGTCCGCAGCAGGTGTTCGGCTGGCGACGCGCGGCCCGGGCGGGCGACCTGGCCCTTCCGGCGGCGGCGGTAGAAGTGGCGGAGCCGGCGTTCGTGCCAATCGTGAGCGAGCCGCCGCGGTTGGGGAAGCCTGCCAGGCAAACCCCACCATCCGCGACGCCGACGGCCTCTGGCGTGCTGTTCGA
The DNA here is from genome assembly GCF_056722145.1 of Rhizomicrobium sp. Lineage (NCBI taxonomy): Bacteria > Pseudomonadati > Pseudomonadota > Alphaproteobacteria > Micropepsales > Micropepsaceae > Rhizomicrobium > Rhizomicrobium sp. Next base: position 654 of record NZ_JBWZET010000352.1, read on the forward strand.
GGTCGAGCTTGCCGGTGTCGTGGTTCGTGTCATGGCGCGGGTGGACGCCAAGCAGTTGGCGACGGTGTTGCGTGCCATCCGGGCGTCGGTGGCATGATTTCGATTCCCACGGGTGCGCGCATTCTGCTGGCGATGCGCCCGGTTGATTTTCGAAAGGGGGCGCACGGTCTTGCAGCGTTGGCTGCGGAGGTGCTGCGTGAGGATCCGTTTTCCGGTGTGGCGATCGTGTTTCGCGCCAAACGGGCAGACCGCATCAAGATTCTTCTCTGGGATGGCAGCGGGCTGGTCCTGGTGTGGAAGCAATTGCAGCAAACTGCATTTCGCTGGCCGCCGGTAACGGACGGCGTCATGAAGCTATCCGCTGTGGAGTTTGCTGCTCTGTTCGATGGGCTTGACTGGACGCGTGTCCAATCCGTGCAGAGGATTCCCACGCCGAGCGCTGCTGGATAGAATCGGCGCGTCATGCCAGCCGCTCCCACCGCAATCCAGAGCCTGCCAGCCGATGCCGGGGCTTTGCGCGCGATGCTGCTGGCGACCCTGGCCGAGCGCGACGCTCTGGTTGCGGAACGCGATGCGCTGACGACGCAGAACGACCGTCTGCGCCACATCCTGCTGAAGCTGCGGCGCCACCAGTTCGGCCAGAAGTCGGAGCGGTTGCCCGACGAGCAATTGCAGCTTGGCTTCGCGGATCTCGAAGCGGCGATCGCCCAGGGCGAGGCGGAAGCCGAACACCGCGATCCCGCGCTGAAGCGCGAGCGTGCGGCCAGGCGTCGCGCCAATCGTGGCAAGCTGCCGGCGCACCTGCCACGCATCGAGGTGACGCTGGCGCCGGAGAAGACCCTTTGCCCATGCTGCGGACTGCCGATGGTGGTGATCGGCGAGGACACCTCTGAACGGCTGGACGTCATCCCGGCCCAGCACCGGGTGATCGTCACCCGGCGGCCGAAGCTGGCTTGCCGCGCCTGTGCGGGTGTCGTGGTCCAGCAGCCCGCGCCGCCGCGGCTGATCGAGGGCGGCATCCCGACCGAGGCCACCGTCGCGCACGTGTTGGTCGCGCGTTACGCCGACCACCTGCCCCTGCATCGCCAGGCGCAGATGCTGGAGCGGCAAGGCGTGGAGCTCGATCGTTCCACGCTGGCGTTCTGGGTCGGCTACGCCGCGGCCGAGATCACCCCCGTGGTCGGCCGCCTGAAGGAGATCGTGCTGGCCTCGGTGCGGCTGTTCGCCGATGAGACCGTGGTGCCGGTGCTCGACCCCGGCCGTGGCCGCACCAAGCGTGGCTACTTCTGGGCTGTCGCGTGCGACGACCGGCCGTGGGGCGGGAAGGCGCCGCCGGCGGTCGTCTACACCTACGCGCCTGGACGCGGGAAGGAGCACGCCAGCGCGTTGCTCGCCGGCTACCGCGGGATCCTGCAATGCGACGGGTATGCCGCCTACCAGAGCCTGATGGATCCGACCGGCAAAACCGGTCCGCGCGTGCTCGCCTTCTGTTGGAGCCACGTCCGACGAGGCTTCTACGATCTCGCCAAGACGGGGGCGGCGCCGATCGCGACTGAAGCGCTGGCGCGGATTGCTGCGCTGTATCGCATCGAGACGGAGGCCCGCGGCAAAACATCCGCCGAGCGGCTCGCCATCCGTCAGGCGCGCAGCCGGCCATTGGTGACCGAACTGCGTCCCTGGTTCGAAGCACAGTTCGCCAAACTGCCGGCTCGTGGCCCGACCGCTGACGCGATTGCCTATGCCCTCAAGCACTGGCAGGGCCTGGTGCAGTTCCTCGACGACGGCCGCATCGAACTCGATACGAACACCGTCGAGCGAAGCATGCGCCCGGTGGCTTTGAGCAGAAAGAACGCGCTGTTCGCAGGCAGCGACGAAGGCGGAGCGAACTGGGCCGCCGTCGCCTCGCTGGTCGAGACCTGCAAGCTCAACTCAGTCGATCCCGAGCGCTATCTCGCCGACCTGCTCACTCGTCTCGTCAATGGCTGGCCTCAGGCCCGCATCGACGAACTCATGCCCTGGTGCTCCGCACCGGCGGCCTCCGCCTGAACGTCAAGCCCTGGCCCGTAGGGCCACAGCACAGCGCTTACCGAGGAGCCACCTTTTGACGCGACCGCGCACCGTGGCATTCCTGCCTTGTCTGACGGCGTGTCTTGTCCCTTATGGCCAGAACGCACGGAACGTCCGGATTTGACAGATAGGCCGTGATGTCGGCGCGGGCGGGCATAATTTTCGAACGAGAACAGATGGTTGGACGACTGTAGCCCGTCGGCCTCGATCGCGACGGGCGAGACGGAAAACAGGTGATTTCCGTCAGGTGGTCCGCGGTGTCCGGAAGCGGGCATTCTTGGCCGGGAAAGGGTGCGACAAACCCTGTCGGAATGGGATACTGTGCGGAAACGTTCCAGATGGGGTTTTCCGCACATGCTGGTCGGCTATATGCGAGTCTCCAGCGACGGCGACCGTCAGGTGCTGGACTTGCAGCGGGACGCGCTTCTCTCTGCCGACGTCGACGAGCGTCACCTGTTCGAGGATCGGGCCAGCGGCAATCGCGATGATCGTACTGGTCTGGCCAAGGCGCTCGCATTCATGCGGCCCGGTGACTGTCTGGTCGTCTGGAAGCTGGATCGGCTCGGCCGATCGTTGTCCCACCTCCTCACCACGGTGACGGATCTCAAGAAGCGTGGCATCGCGTTTCGTTCGCTGACCGAGCAGATGAACACCACGACGCCCCAGGGTGAGTTCCTCTTTCATGTTTTCGGCGCGCTCGCCCAGTTCGAGCGATCGTTGCTCCAGGAACGGGTGCAGGCCGGGCTCGCGGCGGCACGCCGGCGCGGACGCCGCGGCGGGCGTCCGACAGCGATCGACGCCGAGAAGCTCGGCGCCGTGATCGCGGCGTTGGACAGCGGCGCCACGAAAGCCGCGGTCTGTCGCACCTTCGGCGTCAAACGCAGCACGCTCCTCGACTCCCTGGCCCGGATCGGATGGTCTCCCGCCCTCAAAGAGCCAGGAGGCATGAGTGGCGCGACGGCAGCAACTGACATGGGCCCAGATCACGGAGTTGTTCGATCCGCCAGGGGATCAACGTGAGCTGGTGCGCCACTACACGCTGTCGGACGCTGACCTCGCAATGATCCAACGCTGCCGGGGCGACCACAACCGCCTCGGTCATGCGCTGATGCTTTGCTATCTGCGCTATCCGGGTCGCCCGCTGCGCGCCGGCGAAAGGCCGCCCGGGCCGCTCCTTGCGTTCATTGCCGACCAGATCGGTGTCCTTCCGGAGGCGGTCGACGAATATCTGGCCACTGAGCGGAACCGCAGGTGCCATGCCGCGGAGCTGCAGGACAGGCTGCGGCTGCGCCCGTTCGGGACGCGCCCCGCCGCTGAGCTGGCAGCGTGGCTGCTGCCGCACGCCGTTGAAGACGAACGACTTGGCCATTTGGCTCGGCTGGTCGTGGAAGAGTGCCGGCGACGTCGGATCATCCTGCCTTGGCCAGCGGCGCTCGAACGCCTTTGCATCGAGGTTCGTCATCAAGCCCGGCGGGAAGTGTACCGTCGCCTGACGGCTGGCCTGTCTGCCGAGCAGCGCAAACGGCTCGATGCACTGTCCGAGCGCCGCGAGGAGACCGGGCAGAGCTGGCTGACCTGGTTGCGGCAGATGCCGGAGGCCGCCACGCCGACAGCGATGCTCGGGCTGATCGAGCGGCTGGAGCATGCGCGTGCGATCGGCATCGAGCCCGGCTGTGGACACCTCGTTCACCAGGCGCGCATGGCGCAGCTCGCCCGTGAGGCGGGCCGCGTCACCGTCCAGCATGTCGCCGGCTACGAACGGCAGCGGCGGCACGCGATCCTGGTGGCCACCACTCTGGACCTCATCCCCAACCTGACCGACCAGGCCATCGATCTGTTCGACCGGCTGGTCGGCGCCATGTTCCGCAAGGCCGAGGGGCGGCAGGCGCGCGCCTTCCAGGCGGATGCCAGGGTTATCAATGAGAAGGTCCATCTCTACGCGCGCGTCGGCGCCGCGCTGATCGCCGCTCGCGACGCCAAGCAGGATGCCTACGACGCGATCATTGCCTTGATGCCCTGGGAGAAGTTTTGCACGACCGTCACCGAAGCCGAGGCGCTGGCGCGGCCGGAAGCATTCGACACCTATCAGGATCTCGTCCGGCATTACGCCGGCAGCCGGCGCTGGTCGCCAGCCTTCCTTGCGGCATTCGAGTTCGAGAGTATGCCGACGTCGGCATCACTGCTGCGTGCCATCGCGGTGCTACGCGAAATGAACCGTTCGGGGGCCACCACCCTGCCGCACTCCGCGCCGACCGGGTTCGTGCGGCGGCGTTGGGCACCGTATGTCCTCCCAGGCGGTCCCATCGATCGACGCCATTATGAACTGTGCGTCCTGTCGGAGCTGCGCGACCGGCTACGCGCCGGCGATGTCTGGGTGGCCGGTAGTCGACAATACCGCTCCTTCGAGGAGCGACTGATCTCCACGCAGACCCTGCAAACGCTGCAGCAAGAGAGCACCCTGCCGGTCGCCGTCGAGCCGGACTTCGAGCAGTTCATCGCCGCACGTCGTGCCCTGTTGGATGAGCGCTTCAACGATGCCAACGCCCGCGCCCGGGACGGCAAGCTGCCGGACGTCACCATCAGCAACGGCGTGCTGAAGATCGCGGCCATCGAAGAATCGACGCCGCCAGAGGCCGAGGCTCTCGCCGTCCGGCTCTATTCGATGCTGCCGCGCATCCGCATCACCGATCTGCTGGCCGAAGTGGCGAGTTGGACGCAGTTCGCCGACTGCTTCACCCATCTGCACACCGGAGAGCCAGCCGCCGACATTCGCATCCTGATGGCGGGGCTGCTCGCCGAGGGGCTGAATCTCGGCCTCACCCGCATGGCCGAGGCCAGCAGCATCGCCAGCCTCAGCCAACTCGCCTGGACCTCCGACTGGCACATCCGCGAGGAAACCTACGCCCTGGCACTGCGGTGCCTGGTCAATCACCAACAGCGTGAACCATTTGCTGCGAACTTCGGCCGCGGCACAGCATCGTCGTCGGACGGGCAGTTCTTCCAGGCTTCCGGCTTCGGTCGCGATGCGAGCCGCCTCAACGCTCATTACGGCCATACGCCAGGGTTCAAGATCTACACCCATCTCTCGGACCGCTATGCGCCGTTCTACACCAAGCTGATCGCCGCCACGGCGAGCGAGGCGCTGCATGTGCTAGACGCGCTGCTCTATCACCAGAGTGAGGTCGTGTCCCGTCGCCACCACACCGATGGCGGCGGGGATTCCGACCACGTCTTTGCGCTTTGCAGCCTGCTTGGATTTGAGTTCACGCCGCGCATCCCGGACCTCAAGCATCGCCGCCTCTATAGCTTCAGCAAGCCTTCCGCCTATCCCACGCTGGAGCCGATGATCGCCGGCCGCGTCAACGTTGACCTCATCCGTGCCCACTGGCCAGAGATCCTGCGCATCGCTACCTCCATCCGCACCGGCACCGTGACGGCGTCCCTCATCATGCGACAGCTTGCCTCGTATCCACGTCAGAACGGCGTCGCCGCCGCGTTGCGCGAATTGGGACGTCTGGAACGCACGCTGTTCACGCTGGACTGGATCAATGACCCGGTTCTGCGTCACGAGACCGGCCAGGAACTCAACAAGGGCGAGTCCCGCAACAGCCTGGCACGAGCTGTCTTCTTTCATCGGTTGGGCGAGATCCGCGACCGCACCTATGAAAACCAGCAGAACCGCGCCTCCGGCCTGAACATGCTTGTCACCGCAATCATCCTGTGGAACACGCGGTATCTCGAACGCGCAGTGGCTACCCTGCGCGAAGTTGAGGATGTCCCGGATCACCTACTGGCCCATCTGTCCCCGCTGGGCTGGGAACATGTCAACCTGACCGGCGACTACGTCTGGGGGGCCCAGCACAGCGTGTCGGAAAACACCGACGGAATGAGGCCGCTCCGGCCCACACCCGAGTTCACCCGCAAGGCCGCATGACGTTCTCGCTTCGTCCCCTTATCTGTCAAATCCGGGCGTTTCGTGCGTTCTGGCCC
>NZ_JBWZET010000353.1:0-17646 GCF_056722145.1 Rhizomicrobium sp.
GAACACGGTTTCGCGCACCATGCCGAGCTCGTTGCCGGTCAGGATGTAACCGCCGTGGCTGGAGAAGCGCTCGCGCACCGCATCATAGACGCTGTCGACCACGACCACCGCCTGCTCGGACGCGCAGATCATGCCGTTGTCGAACGTCTTCGACATCAGGATCGACGCGACGGCGCGCTTGATGTCGGCGAATTCGTCGATCACCACCGGCGCGTTGCCGGCGCCGACGCCGATCGCCGGCTTGCCCGACGAATACGCCGCCTTGACCATGCCGGGGCCGCCGGTGGCCAGGATCATGGCGATGCCGGGATGGCGCATCAGGCCGTTCGACAGTTCAATCGACGGCTCGTCGATCCAGCCGACGATGTGCTCGGGCGCGCCCGCGGCCACCGCCGCATCGAGCACCAGCTTCGCCGCCGCGACCGTCGCCTTCTTGGCGCGCGGATGGGGGCTGAAGACGATGCCGTTGCGCGTCTTCAGGCTGATCAGCGCCTTGAAGATCGTTGTCGAAGTCGGATTGGTGGTGGGGACGATACCGCAGATCGTGCCGACGGGTTCGGCGATCGTCATCGTGCCGCCGACATCGTCGTTCTCGAGCACGCCGCAGGTCTGTTCGTCCTTGTACTTGTTGTAGATGTATTCCGACGCGAAGTGGTTCTTTATCACCTTATCTTCCACGACACCCATGCCGGTTTCCTCGGCTGCCATCATGGCAAGCGAGATGCGCGCCTCGGTGGCGGCAAAAGCGGCAGCACGGAAGATGCGATCGACCTTCTCCTGCGAAAAGCTGGCGTACGCGGCTTGCGCTGCATTCACGCGCGCGACCAAAGCGTCCAGTTCGGGCAGGTTTGATACGGACATTTTTCTTCCTCTTTCTCTCTTTCCTTCTGATGCGATGGATATAGGTCGGTGCTGTGCATCTAATTAGGCAAAGAGGTATGGCGTATACGCACATGCGGCAAACTGGCTGTCACACTCGGTAACATCAATACGCAGTGCCACGGAGTTGCCAGATTTCCTTTGCCAACCGTAACGGCAAAATGCGCATTCAAAATCCGCATATGCGAAAGTTTTCGGCATATCGTGAACATCGGCGTTGCTCACCACCGAATTGGCACAAGTCGCCGACGGGGCGCGGCTCGTCTCGAAACATTTGGCAACAGTCGGAGAGAGGAATTCGGCGCCCAGATGTGTCGGGAGCGTCGCGATTTGCCGGACCGATTCTGTCCCGAACCGAAGCACACCGCGGCGGAAAGCACGCCATTTCCGTTCAACGGAATGCCATGACTGAGGTTTAATGTTTCCGCACCGCAGCAAAATGAAATGTGTATTGAGAGGCGCCATATCTGGACATGCGGCCGACAAGGCGTAAGACTCGCGCCACCTTGAGGGCGGGGGTCGAGTTCAATTCTAGGGTTGGACTTCAATCCGGCCGATCAAACCTCAAGCGTATGCGGGGTTGACTTGCTGCAACCCAGGAGCAACCCGGCGACGGCTCGCGGGACTTGGCCTTCCGGCTGAGTCCCGCAAGTATTTTACCCTCCTGCAAATTTGTCCCATGCCGCCTGACTTGGCCGCCCGCGTGTCGTTTGCGACAAGGCCGATCGAACAGGGGATTGGTATGACGGATTTCAGTTCGATCAGGCTTCATGTGGCGACGCCGTGTTATGGCGGCATGGTCACTCAGCGCTACATGCAGTGCACCTGCGATCTGTTGATGAAGGCGGCGGCGCAGGGCCTTGCGGTCCAGCTCGAACTGCTCGGCCGGGAGTCGCTGATTACCCGCGGCCGCAATGCGCTGGTCGCGAAATTCCTCGATGATCCCGCCGCCACCCATTTGATGTTCATCGATTCCGATATCGGCTTCGATCCGCGCCAGGTGATCCGCATGCTGGAATTCGACCGCGACGTGGTTGCCGGCATGTATCCCTTGAAGGACATCACCTGGGACGTTGCCGCCGTGACCCGCCTGCGTGGAGGCGAGACGCTGGAGCACGCCTATCTGAGGTTTGTCGGCGTTCCGTGCGAAGGCCCCGAACAAGAAAACGTCGATGGCTTCGTCACCGGGTCGTATGCCGGTGCGGGGTTCCTGATGATCAAGCGACAGGTGTTCGAACGGCTGCGGGCGAGCTATCCCAACCTGCAATACAAGGCGGCGCATACCGAGGCCGCGCCGAGCCTCAGCGCCAACCAATATGCCTTCTTTGATTGCGTCATCGATGAAGTCTCGGGCGAATATCTCAGCGAGGATTATGCCTTCTGCCAGCGCTGGCGGGCGCTCGGCGGTAAAATCTGGCTCGATACCCAGGGTCGGCTGGCGCATGTCGGCCCCTACGAGTTCGTCGGCACGCCGCGGATGCGCTACCCGGCGCCGTAACGGCTGGGCGGACTTGCCACCTGCCTTTTATATGACAAATCGTGTTACCTGGCACAGAGACCTGTCGGGGGACACCCATGAAACTCCACTTTGGCTTGGCGCTTGCGGCGATGACCTTGCTGGCACCGTCGCTGGCCGAAATCCTGCCGCCGCAGCCGTACGTCTTTGCCAGTGTCCCCTGGGGCGGAGGCGGCTACGTGCCGGGCTTCGCCTATCATCCCAAGGCCCGCGATATCCTCTATGCCCGCACCGATATCGGCGGGCTGTATCGCTACGATTTCGCCGCCCACAAATGGATCGCGTTGACCGACCATATCGGCTGGGACGATTCCGATCTGATGGGCGTGATATCCATTGCCCTCGATCCCAATAATCCCGACCGGATATTCACCGCCAACGGTCTCTATCTTGGCGATTGGGCGCGCAAGGGCGCGATCCTCAGGTCCAACGATCGCGGTCGGACGTGGCAGAAGACCGATCTGCCGATCCGGATCGGCGGCAACGCCGACGGCCGCGGTACCGGCGAGCGCCTGGTGGTCGATCCGGGCGATAGCAACGTGCTCTATTACGGCTCGAACAAGGACGGGCTGTGGCAATCCACTGATGGCGGCAAGAGCTTTGCCAGCATGGCCAGTCCGGCGACATCGATTTCGCTGGTAGCGATCGATCCCAAAACGCGCGACATCTATCTCGGCGACGCGTCCGGCCGGCTGCTCGTCGGCAAGCAAGGCAGTTTCGTGCCGGTAGATGGCACGCCGGCGGTGGTGCCGCAACACGCCGTGTTCGCGGCGGATGGCTCGTTTTATGTCACGTTCGCGGCGGGCAGTTGTTCGCAACCCGTCAATCCGAGTTTTGCCGAGAATGGTGGCGTTTGGAAGCGGGATCCGGCCGGCGTCTGGCACGACATCACGCCGCTGAAGCCGGGCGAGGCGAAGTTCGGCTACTCCGGCATCGATGTCGGTCCCGACGGCACGCTGGTTGTGTCCACCCTCGATCGCTGGTATCCGCACGACGAGATCTACATCAGCCGCGACGGCGGTACGCATTGGGCTACGCTGTCCGACAACTCCCGGCTCGACAGCGCGGCTTATCCCTGGGTGCAGAGCGTCGAAAAGATGGATGGCCGCGTCGGGCACTGGATTTCCGATGTGCGCATCAATCCGTTCAACAAGGACGAAATGATCTACGGCACCGGCGGTGGCGTCTGGACCAGCCGCAATCTGTCGGCGGCGGGGCCGGTCGATATCGTGTTCAATGCCGACAATCTCGAAGAAACCGCCACGCTGGCGCTGGCATCGCCGCCGTCGGGCCCGGCGGTGATGGCGGCGTTCGGGGACGTTTCCGGCGCGGCCTGGATCGATCCGGCCAAATCGCCCACCACCGGCCTGTTCACGCCGGCCAATGAATCGAACCGCAGCATCGATTACGCCGGTTTGAAACCGTCGCTGCTGGTGCGCACTGCCGACCGTTCGCCGACGCACGGTTTCCTCTCCACCGACGCCGGCCTGAGCTGGGCGCCGATCGCGTCGACGCCGTACAAGGAAGCGCACGGCGGCGACTGGCGCGGGCCGGGCAGCATTGCGATCTCGGCGCGGGGCACATCGTTACTATGGGCGCCGGAAAAGGACGCCGCGTATTTCTCCAAGGACAACGGCGCCTCCTGGACGCTCAGCGCCGGTTGGCCGTCGGGGCGCGACGCCGCGCTGGTGCCGGTCGCCGACAAGGCGGTGGACGGCGTGTTCTACGTCTTCGACCGCATGGCCGGCAGCCTGCTGATCAGCGTCGATGGCGGTGCGAGCTTCAAGGCCATCGCCAGCGGATTGCCGCCGGTGCAGGGCTGGGAATGGGCGGAGCTTGCCGTCGTACCCGGCCGGATGCGTGATTTGTGGCTCGCGCTGCCCTATGGGCTGGTGCACAGCCGCGATTCCGCGACGCCGTTCGCCAATCTGAAGGATGTGGAACGGGCCGCGTCGGTCGGCTTCGGAGCGCCCAAGGTGGTGGGCGGTTATCCCGCGATCTATCTCGCCGGCCGGGTCAAGGGCGTCGATGGGCTGTGGCGCTCGGACGATGAGGGCGCGTCATGGACCCGCATCAATGATGACGCCCACGCCTTCGGCCGCGTCATGCAGATCACCGGCGACATGCGGCGCTACGGGGTGGTCTACTTCGCCCCCGGCGGCCGCGGCATCCTCAAGGGCGAGCCGGCGAAATAGGCTTTCGCGATGATTAACGCTACAAGTCGAATTCGAAACGCCGTTTGAACGCCCCTTCAACGGGTGTCTGCGCATAGTGGAGAGGATCGAGGATGTCGGCGAAGATTGTATTGGTGGCAGCCTGCGCCCTGATCGATCCCGATGGGCGGGTGCTGATTGCGCAGCGCCCCGCCGACAAAGCAATGGGTGGGCTGTGGGAGTTTCCGGGTGGCAAGATCGAGCCGGGCGAGCGTCCGGAGGAGGCTCTGATCCGCGAACTTCGCGAGGAGCTGGGGATCGAGGTCAAGGAGGCGTGCCTGGCGCCGTTCACGTTTGCGTCCCACGCCTACGAGGACTTTCATTTGCTCATGCCGCTCTACGTCTGCCGCCGCTGGGAAGGGGTGCCGCAGCCGAACGAGCATCTGGCACTGAAATGGGCGCATCCGAACTATTTGAAGGACTACCCGATGCCCCCGGCCGACGTGCCGCTGGTGCCGATGTTGCGGGACTTGCTGTAGCCTTCGTCGCTGACCCCCACGGTTCCACCGCCATTGAATACGCCCTGGTGGCGACCTGCATCGGCGTCGCCGTCGTCGCCGCCGTGAGCAATGTCGGCCAAGCCGTGCTGGATTTGTTCAACCGGGTACATTTTTAGTTTTCTGCCCCCGCGGGCGCACGATTTTCGACCTCTGCACATAGGCCGCGCGGGGATGTCCCGGCGAAGCCGGGGGAGGGGGCTCGCTCGCCCCAGGGGTACGAAAGGCCTTGCCCTTTGGCCCGCCGCCGTTAAGTTCGGCGCCCATGAGCACGCGCATCAAAACCGTCTATCGCGTCAAGGCGGAAGCCTCGACCATCGAAGCCCGCGCCCGCGGAATTTCCGTCGAGCAGAGTGTGGAAATGCCGCTTGAGCCGATCAACGATCCCTTCGTCATCAACGAGGTGATCGGCCGGGTCGAGGACATCAAGGACGTCGGCCACGGCGAATACGAGGTGCGCATCGCGCTCGCCTCGATCACCACCGGCTACGACGGCGGCCAGCTCATCAACATGATCCTCGGCAACACCTCGCTGCAGGACGGCGTCACGCTGATCGACGCCGAGTTCCCGGCCGACATCGTGGACGCGTTCCGCGGCCCCAACATCGGTGTCGATGGCGTGCGGGGCCGCGTCAATGCCAAGGGTGCGCTGTCGGCCACGGCGCTCAAGCCGCAGGGCACGCCGCCGGCAACGCTGGCGCGGCTCGCCTACGACGTCGCGCTCGGCGGCATCGATTACATCAAGGACGATCACGGCATCGCCGATCAGGCTTATTGCCCGTTCGCGTCGCGCGTGCCGATGATCGCCGAAGCGGTGCACAAGGCCGGCCAGAAAACCGGCATCCCGACGCGCTATCTGCCGAGCCTCAACGGCAATCTCGACAAGATGCGCAGCCAGATCGCGCTGGCGCGATCCGTCGGCCTCGACGGCGTGCTGATTGCCCCCATGCTGTGCGGCTTTGCAACGTTCCAGACACTGAAGCAGGAAAATCCCGACTTCCTGTTCATGACCCATCCGTCGATGGCGGGCGGCCCGATGGCGCCGGAATTCTTCTTCGGCAAGCTGATGCGGCTCTTGGGCTCCGACGCGTCGGTGTTCTGCAATTACGGCGGCCGGTTCGGCTATTCGCCGGAGCTGTGCCGCAGGATTTCCGATCTCTGCGTCGAAGAAACCGCTGGGCTCAAGCCCTGTCTGCCGGTGCCGGCGGGCGGCATGGAATTGAAGCGGGTGCCCGAACTTTTGGAATACTTCGGCCGCGACGTGATGCTGCTCATCGGCGGCAGCCTGTTGTCGGCGAAAGCAAACATCACCAAGGAAACCGAAGCCTTCTGCAACGCCGTGCGGGCGTTCTGATGACCGGACCCGTTCGCCGCTTCGCCGACTACCGTTGGGAAAACACCGATCTCCTTGCCTATAAGGAGGAAGGCGCGGCGCCGTTCAAGGCGATCACCCGCCAGACGCTGTTCCGCCATCCCGAGATGAAAGGCGAGCTGCGCTATTTCGAGATGGCCGCAGGCGGCTATTCGACCCTCGAACGCCACCAGCATGTCCATGCCGTGCTGATCCTGCGCGGGCACGGCCAGTGCATGATCGGCGGCGAAGTCTTTGACATCGCCCAGAACGATCTCGTCACCATCGAGCCGATGACTTGGCACCAGTTCCGCGCCAACGCCGGCGAACCGATGGGCTTCCTCTGCATGGTCAACGTCGAGCGCGACAAACCGCAACTGCCGACCGAAGCCGAACGCGACGCGCTGGCGGAAAATGCCGTGGTGAAGGCGTTTTTCGGGGAGTAGCAAACCGGTTGGGTTACGCCTTCCATTCCTTCACCCCCAGCGCATCGGCGAGGCGCATCTTGGCGCTGCCGGGGCGCAAGGGTTTGGGTTGACTTTCGTGCGGCGCCCAGCCGGTGAGGTAGATGATGTCGAAGGTCGCGCGCAGCCGTCCATCGGCATCGGCGTAGTGCTCGCCATAGTGCGCCAGTGTCGCCGCCAGGGTATCGCGGCGCAAACGCCCGAGCCGGCCGACCAGCGCGTTGGTCTCGCCCATCGCCCGCAGATCGCGCACCAATCCGCCGAAGTCGCGATAGCGCACCGTCGTACGTTCGAGATCGGCGACCGGCATCGCGAAGCCGGCGCGCTGCAACAACCCGCCGAGATCGCGCACATCGGCCATCGGTGCCACGCGCGGAGACACGCCGCCCGTCGTGGCCGCTTCGCCCGCCGCCAGACTGTCGCGCAGTTCGTGCAGCGTGGCGCCGCCGAATACCGCCGCCAGCAACAGCCCGTCCGGCTTCAGAGCGCTGCGGATCTGCACCAGCGCGCCGGGCAGATCGTTGAGCGCCTGCAGCTCCAAAATGCTGACCGCGAGGTCGTAGCCGTCGCCGCCGTCAAGCAGTTCATTGCTGTCGAACGTCTGTACCCGCCATGCGCTAGACGCACCTTGCAGGCTGGCGGCAGCATGCTCATCTAAACAGAGCGCGGTTGCGAAAGCGCGATTGACGGGAGCGAGGCGCTCTCTGACCCCCTCCAGGGCCTCGTTCACCAGAAATCGGTCCCCCCGCAGCCGCGCCGCTCTTTGCTTGTGCATGGCGCGCAAGCCAGCATCGAAAATCCGCGGCGGTCCCTCTATCATTTTGCTAAACTAGCAGAATGACCGGGGGCATCCAGGGCGGATTCGCGCGCGCGGCGAGGGGGATTATCGACCTCGTGTTCCCGCCGTTGTGCATCCTGTGCCGCGAGCCGGTGGCCGATCCCGCCAGCCTGTGCCCGGCGTGCTGGACCGCGCTGCAGTTCATCGACGGCCCGGTCTGCGTCCGCTGCGGCCTGCCGTTCGAGCTTGACGCCGGGCCGGACACGGTCTGCGGCGCCTGTATCGCCAATCCGCCTGATTTCGACATGGCCCGCGCCATCCTGCGCTATGACGACGTCAGCAAGAAGCCGGTGCTGGCGCTCAAGCATGCCGACCGGCTCGATCTCGTTCCCGCCTTCGCCAAATGGCTCGACCGCGCCGGACGGCCGCTGTTCGCCGCCACCGACCTGATCGTGCCGGTGCCGCTGCACGCCTACCGGCTGTGGAAGCGGCGCTACAACCAGTCCGCGGAACTGGCGCGCGCGCTGGCGCGGCGGTCGGGGCTGCCGCTGGCGCCGCTCGTCCTGGAACGCCGCAAGGCCACCCCCAGCCAGGGCACCATGCCGTCGGCCGAGGCGCGCCGGAGCAATGTACGCGGCGCCTTCCGGGTGCCCAAAACGGCCCGGGCCGCCCTGAAGGGCAAGCGCGTGCTCCTGATCGACGATGTCTTGACCACCGGGGCAACCGTCAGCGCCTCGGCGCGCGCCCTCAAACGGGCCGGTGCGGCATCCGTGAATGTCCTGGCACTGGCCCGCGTTGTCCGGGCGTAGAGACATCCTGTATAAGCATCGTCATGGCTATCGTTCGCATTTACACCACGCCGATCTGCCCCTATTGCGCCCGCGCCAAGGCGTTGCTGACGCGCAAAGGAGTCGCCTTCGAAGAGGTTGACGTCTACATGGACGCCGCCGCCCGCAAGGAGATGATGGACCGTTCCGGCCGCCGCACCGTGCCGCAGATTTTCATCGACGACCGCCACATCGGCGGTTGCGACGACCTGCACGCTCTGGAGTCGGACGGCGGCCTCGATCCGCTGCTGAAATGATCCAAGTCGCCTGTGTCCAGATGACGTCCTCCGACGACGTCGCGGAGAATGTGCGTGAGGTGTCGGCGCTGATCCGTGCGGCGCGCAGCTTCGGCGCTTCGTTCATCGCGACGCCCGAAAACACCAATTTGATGGCGGGGAGCAAGGCGTCCAAACTCGAGAAATCCGTCGCCGAAAGCGACGACCCGACCCTGGCGGCTTTGCGCGCCTTGGCTGGGGAGTTGGGAGTCTGGCTGTCGGTCGGCTCACTCGCCATAAAAGTGGACGAGACCAAGACCGCCAATCGCTCGTTCCTGATCGCGCCGAGCGGTGCCATCGCGGCCCGCTACGACAAGATTCACCTCTACGATGTGGATCTGCCGAACGGCGAGCGCTATCGCGAGTCGAACACCGTTGCGGGCGGCGAGGCGGCCGTCACCGCCGATCTGCCATTCGGGCGGGTCGGCCTCACCGTCTGCTACGACGTACGCTTTCCGCATCTCTACCGTGCTCTCGCCAAAGCCGGCGCGATGCTGTTCACCGTACCGGCCGCGTTCACCGCCACCACCGGCCGGGCGCATTGGCAGGTGCTGCTGCGCGCCCGCGCCATCGAGAACGGCGCCTTCGTCGTGGCCGCGGCGCAGTGCGGTGTCCATGCCAACGGCCGGGAGACCTACGGCCACTCGATGATTGTGTCGCCATGGGGCGAAGTCCTGTCCGAGGCGGGCGCCGAACCCGGCCTGATCATCGTTCCGATCGACCCCGAAGCCGCCGCCGCGGCGCGGGCGCAGATTCCCAGCCTTCGCCATGATCGTGCCTTCCGGTTAGGTGATCCTGCGGACCTTGCGGAAGGGTCCGTTTCGGCGGAAACTTCACGAAAGGGTTAGGGCGTGATCGTCTATACGGTAAAATGCGCGAACGGCCACGAGTTCGAGGGCTGGTTCGGTTCGAGTACGTCGTTCGCGGCCGAGGTCGCGGCGGGCGAGTGCCCCTGTCCGACATGCGGCTCGACCGCGATCGAAAAGGCGCCGATGGCTCCGGCTTTGGCCGGCGCCAAGGGTCCATCGGTTCCGGCCGGGTGCCCGATGTCGGGCGGGTCCGAAGCGCCGCCGTGCGCCGGGTCGTGCGGATGTTTTCCGGGATAAGGCCATGATCGCCTACACCCTGCGCTGCGACCACCGTCACGAATTCGAAGCCTGGTTCGCGTCCAGTGCGGCGTTCGACGAGCAGTCGGCGGCGGGGCTGGTGACATGTCCGCAGTGCGCCTCGGTGAAGATCGAGAAGGCGCCGATGGCCCCGGCGCTGAACGGCACCAAAAAAACCGTGCTAGCCGCTGAGGAACGCAAGAAGCTGCGCCAGTTCGCGGCCGGCATGCGCCAGTACGTCAAGAACAACGCTGATTACGTCGGCAAGGCGTTCCCGGAAGAGGCGCGCAAGATCCATTACGGCGAAACCGAAGAGCGCCACATCTACGGCGAGGCCAGTGTCGACGAGGCCAAGGCGCTGATCGAGGAGGGCGTGGAAATTGCCGCCCTGCCGCCGGACCTCGACGAAGAGGCGAATTAACCGCCCGTTTCGTGTTAGGATGCTGCTGACGCTGGCCCGGGGGAATAGCGCATGCGTGTCCGTCAAGCGATTTCAATACTCGCTGTCATCACGCCTGCTTTCGCCGCCGCCGATCCGGTGACCGATGCCGATCTGGTGGCGCGCGCCGCCGCGGTGCTGGCGGTGAAGGACGCGCCCGTCGACCGCATGCTCGGCAGTCACAAGGGCGTGCCGGTGATCGTCGATGTGCGCTGCGGCGATATTTGCCCGCAATATACCGTGCGGATCATCCACTACATCGTCCCACCCGGCCCCGATTGCACCAGGCTCGGCGGCGATACCGCCAATGTTCCGGTGCCGGTCTCGATCGCGATGCGGCCGCAGCCGTTCTGCATTCCGCATGTGCTGTTCGGTAAGAACCTCTACCTCGATCATCCCTACCGCCAATGACCGGCCCGCCAAACCTCACCGGCTGCTGGGAAGGGTTTTACACCTATTCCCAACGCGCCATCGCGGTCGGGTTCGGCGCCACGCTGATCGAGACGCCGGGCTGGCTGACCGGATCGATCCAGGAAATCTGCACCGATGGCCCTGATCGCGGCGCGATGATCTGCGCCACCCTGGAAGGCCATCGCCGCGATCACGCTGTGTCGTTCGAGAAGCGCTATGAAGAGGGCGAACTCTATCAGAATCCGGTGCACTACGATGGCATACTCAACGACGACGCCACCGAGATTGAAGGTGTCTGGCGCATCTTCCCGCACTGGACCGGCCGCTTCCTGATGATCCGCTCCGGCAGCGCGTCGATCGAAGAACGGCGCGAGGCATTCGAAAAGGCGAAGTAAAGAAAACTTGTCACCCCCGGCCGAAAGCCGCGCAGCTGACTTCGCCCCCTTCACACCGTCGACCACTGGGCAATGGTGGTGTTGGTGATCCAGCCGAGCACGGCGCCCGAATTGTCGCCGTTCGAGGTGACGAGGACATCCTGGCAGCGCGCATGTGTGGTGGGGGTCGTGAGCGCTTCCATCTTGGCCTTGGCGTCGGCGAGGGTCGCATCGGGGCCGACCACGGCGTAGAGCACCGCCAGTTCCTTCAGGTCGTCGTCGGAGACGACATCGTGCAGCGTCTTGTCGGCAAGCTTCTCGCCCTTCTCGGTGACCTTGAAGGCAAAGCGATACAGCGCCGTGTCGTGGATCAGGTAGACGATCTGCTTTTGCGCCGAAAAAACGGGCACGCGCGTGATCTTGTCGGTGAATTTGGCGCGCAAATCGGTGAACTTGACGTCGGCATCGGTCTTGCCGGCATCAATGGTCACGCCGGTAATGCTCGCGAACGGCTTCATCGCCTCCTGCACGCTGGTCTTGTGCAGTTTCTGGTCCGCCTTCGACAGCAGGTCCTGGGTGGTCTTGGCGGCGGACTCGAAATTGTCCTTCGAGAAGTAATAGGCCATCACCGTGCCGACCCAGGTGCCGAACAGCGGCAGCAGCGCGCTGAACACCATCGCGCCCTGTTTTGCCTTGTCATCAGGACTCGCAGTCCAGATCACGACAATGGAGATGATCAGAATCCCGATGCCGGAAACGGTGATGACGATGAACGACAGCCACTTCCGGTTTGAGGTTTCGCTGGTATCGCCCATCACATACCCCTCGAGATCGCGCGAGGGAGTATAGCGCCAAGCTCGGAAAGTATGTACTGCCAACGTACATTGCCAGAATCGCAACGCAGTCGCGTTTCCGCTGAGGCACGTCGCAAAAGATGACGGCTATTTGCGCGCCACGACCATATAGTTGACGTCGAGATCGTCGGACAGCCGCCACGACCAGTCGATCGGGCTGAAGCTCATCCCGCGCTTTTCGGTCACGGTGACGCCGGCGTCTTTCAACAGCGCGCACAGCCGGTCGGGTTCGACGAAGCGCGTCCAGTCGTGGGTGCCGGGCGGCAGCCAGCGCAACACGTATTCCACCCCGATCTTGGCCAACGCCAGCGACTTCAATGTCTTGTTCAAGGTGGCGACGAACATCAGCCCGCCGGGCTTCAGCAGCCGGCCGCAGGCGTTCAAATAGCCGGGCAGGTCGGCGACGTGCTCGACCACCTCCATGTTCAGCACGACATCGAATTGCAGCCCGGCCTCGGCCAATGATTCGGCGGTGGTGACCCGGTAATCGATGGCGAGGCCGCCGGCTGCGGCGTGGGTCATGGCGGTCTTGATGTTCTTCTCGGAGGCGTCGGCCCCGACCACGGCAAAGCCTAACCGGGTCATCGGCTCGGACAACAGGCCGCCGCCGCAGCCGATATCGAGCAGCGACAGCCCCTCGAACGGGCGCAATCCGGACCGTCCGAAGTGTTTCGCCGCCGTTTCCCGGAGGAATTGCAGCCGCACCGGGTTGAATTTGTGCAAGGGGGCGAATTTTCCCGCCGGGTCCCACCATTCGGCGGCCATGCGGGAGAACTTTTCGACCTCGGCCGGGTCGATGGAGGGGGCGTTTCCGGCGGCATTTGTGCTCATTGCCGCCTTATATCGCACCTAGGGCGGCTTAGGGAGGGAACGGACGGGTTGAGCAGTGAGAAAGTCGCGGTTATGTATGACGCAACAAACGGTTCGTAACACGGGCAGGGCCATGGCGAAGATTGCGATGAAATTCGGTGGGACCTCGGTCGCCGACCTGGATCGCATCCGCAATGTGGCCCAGCTGGTCAAGAAAGAGGTCGACCGCGGCAACCAGGTGGCGGTGGTGGTGTCGGCGATGGCCGGCGAGACCAACAAGCTGGTCAAGCTGATCAACGAACTCGACCACCATTACGACCCCAAGGAATACGACACCGTCGTCGCCTCGGGCGAGCAGGTGACCAGCGGGCTGCTGGCGATTGCGCTGGGGGCCATCGGGGTCAAGGCGCGCTCGTTCCTCGGCTGGCAGATGCCGATGAAGACCTCCGCCATGCATGCCTCGGCCCGGATTGAAGACGTTCCGCCGGAGAACCTTGTCGCCTGCCTCGAATCCGGCACCGTTGCCGTGATCGCCGGCTTCCAGGGCATTGCCGAGGGCGAGCGGATTTCGACCCTGGGCCGCGGCGGTTCCGATACTTCCGCGGTGGCGGTGGCGGCGGCGATCAAGGCCGATCTTTGCGACATCTACACCGACGTCGACGGCGTCTACACCACCGATCCGCGCATCACCTCGAAGGCGCGCCGGATGGAGAAGATTGCGTTCGAGGAAATGCTCGAAATGGCTTCGCTGGGCGCCAAGGTTCTGCAGACGCGCTCGGTGGAAATCGCTATGCAACACCGCGTGCCCGTCCGGGTTCTGTCGACCTTCGATCCCGACGCGGGCGGCACGCTTCTGTGCGACGAGGAAGACATCGTGGAAAAGAAACCGGTCACCGGCATCGCCTATTCGCGCGACGAAGCGAAAATTTCGCTGATGAAGATTCCGGACCGTCCGGGCATCGCCGCCGCCATTTTCGGGCCGCTGGCTGATGCCGGCATCAATGTCGACATGATCGTGCAGAACGTCTCCGACGACGGCAAGCGCACCGATTTGACCTTCACCTGTCCGCGCACCGAGCTGGCCCGCGCGCTCAAGGCGCTCGAAGAAGCGGCGGTCACCATCGGCTATCGCGAGATCACCTCCGACGCCAACATGGCGAAGATTTCGATCATCGGCATCGGCATGCGCACCCATCCGGGCGTGGCGCAGCTGATGTTCAAGACGCTGTCGGAGAAGGGCATCAACATCACGGTGATTTCCACCTCGGAAATCAGGTGAGCGTGCTGATCCCGGAGGAATACGTCGAGCTGGCCGTGCGCGCGTTGCATTCGGCCTACGAACTGGACGTCGCATGATCGGAGGCGATTGACATGGCACCCGTTGCAGCCGGCGGTCCACGGACGCTGCTGCGGCGGTTGCGCGAGATCATGGCCGAAGCGACGAGTGCGCAGCAGCGCCTCGACAAGCTGGTCACCGTCATCGCGGCCAACATGGTTGCCGAAGTCTGCTCGATTTACCTGAAGCGCGCCGGCAAGGCGCTCGAACTGTTCGCCACCGAAGGCCTCAACCCGACGGCCGTGCACCGCACGCGCATGAAGGCGGGCGAGGGTCTGGTCGGTCTCGTCGCCGAAGCCGGCGAGCCGGTGAACCTGTCGGATGCGCCGAACCATCCCAAGTTCTCCTACCGCCCGGAAACCGGCGAAGACCCGTACCACTCCTTCCTCGGCGTGCCGATCGTGCGCGGCGGCCAGGTGTTCGGCGTGTTGACGGTGCAGAACCGCGCTGCCCGCACCTACGGCGAAGAGGAAGTCGAAGCGCTGCAGACGGTCGCCATGGTGCTGGCCGAGGTGGTGGCGCAGGGCGTCTTGTTCAATGTCGCCGAACTCGACGAGCCCGAATTGTCGCCCGACAAACCGCGCAAATTCATGGGCGAGCCGTTGTCGGAAGGCATCGCCGTCGGTCACGTCGTGCTGCATGAGCCGCGCGTCAAGGTCGAGCGCATGATCGCCGACGATCCGACGGTCGAACTTAGCCGGCTCGAGGAAGCGATCGCCAAGCTGCGCGAATCCGTCGACCGCATGCTGGATTCGAGCGAACTCGACCTCACCGGCGAAAGCCGCGAGGTGATCGAGACCTATCGCCTGTTCGCGCACGATGCCGGCTGGCGCCAGAAGATGCGCGATGCCATCCGCTCGGGCCTGACCGCGGAAGCGGCGGTGGAGCGCTGGCAGGACGAAATGCGCCTGCGGATGTCCAAGATTCCCGATCCGCTGCTGCGCGAGCGGGCGCATGACCTCGACGATCTGGCGCGGCGGCTGTTACGGCACCTCGTCGGCGAGATCGGCCGCCGCGGCCAGGATTTGCCGTTCGACTCCATTCTTGTGGCACGGGCGATGGGGCCGGCCGAGCTGCTCGATTATCGCCGCGACCGCCTGATCGGGCTGGCGCTGGAAGAGGCGGCGACGACGTCGCATGTCGCGATCGTGGCGCGCGCCATGGGTCTGCCGCTGGTCAGCGATTGCAAGGGCCTGACCGACGCCGCCCGCGGCGCCGACATGATGGTGCTCGACGGTGAGACCGGCGAGGTCCATCTGCGGCCGGGCGAAGAGATCGTCCACGCCTTCGTTGCGCGGCGCACGTTGCGGGCGCACCGCGTCGCCCAGTTCGCGACCATTCGCGAGCTGCCGGCCGAGACCAAGGACGGCGTCCGCATCAAGCTGATGATGAATGCCGGCCTGATGCTCGATTTGCCGCATCTGGCGGAATCGGGGGCGGACGGCATCGGCCTGTTCCGGACCGAGATCCAGTTCATGGTCGGCGAGAACATGCCGAAACTGTCGCACCAAGCCGATTTCTACCGCGAGGTGCTCGATACGGCGGGCGACAAGCCGGTGGTGTTCCGCACTCTCGACCTCGGCGGCGACAAGGTGCTGCCGTACGCCCGTTTCGAACGCGAGGAAAATCCGGCGATGGGCTGGCGGGCGATCCGTATCGCGCTCGATCGGCCGGCGCTGCTGCGCTATCAGGTCCGGGCGCTGATTGCCGCGGCGGCGGGGCGGGTCCTCAGAATATTGTTGCCGATGATCAGTTCGGTAGCGGAGTTCAACGCCGCTCGCGCTCTGGTAGATCGCGAAATCGAGCGCGCCCGCCTGTTGGGACAGCGCCAGCCGCGACAGGTCCTGGTCGGCGCGATGTTGGAGGTGCCATCGCTCGCCTTCATGTTGCCGCAGCTCATGCGCAGTGCCGATTTTGTCTCGATCGGCTCCAACGACTTGTTGTCATTCGCTTTTGCGGCCGACCGGACCAACCCACGGGTGTCGCGCCGGTACGATGTCCTCAGCCCGGCAACCCTCACCCTGATCCGGCAGATCGTCCGCAGCGCCAAGGAAACCGGTGGGGAGCTGTCGCTATGCGGCGAGATGGCGGGCCGCCCGCTTGACGCTATGACTTTGATTGGATTGGGAATTCGTAGCCTGTCGATGTCGCCGGGCAACGTCGGGCCGGTCAAGATGATGATCCGCAGCCTCAATTACAGCGAAATCAGCCAGTACGTCGACAAGCTGTGCGGGCGTGCCGACCACTCGCTGCGGGCGCGGCTGATTGGCTTTGCGGCGGAGCGGGGCGTCACGCTGAAATAGGGCCCTGTGGACGAAATGCCCCGGCCGGGTCACAAACTTAGCGCTCGCCATCACGTCGCGAATTCATCAACAAGGTGAGGCAACCTGCTGCAGTGGCAACCCTGTCGCGTTCGACGGTGTACTTGTACTAACCGTAGAAACCTTTATTTCCGTGGCTTGACTGGCCGATATAAGTTACTAATGGAAGCAACGGGATAGTTACTGTTGCGAGCCCCAAGGCGGCGCATCTCAGGTACTTTTCACCACATGACAAAAGTTACGCGGCTTACCCTGGACGACGAAGGCGCTCTTGAGCGTCGCCGCATCCACTTGCGCGAAATCTCCGACGACATGGACGCACCGCTCGATACGGTGGGCCAGGACCTGCGCACGGCACGACTTCGCCGCGGCGATGATCTGGCGGCGGTGTCGCGCGTTCTGAAAATCCGCAAGGATCACCTCGAAGCGCTCGAAGAAGATCGTCCCGATGCGTTGCCGGGGCGGACCTATGCGGTCGGGTTCATTCGTTCGTACGCGGATTATCTTGGCCTTGATGCCGTGCAATGCGTCGAGCGCTACAAGGCCGAAATCGCCGGCCGCGTCGATCCGACCATCCAGCCGATCACCGTGATCGACGAAGACGCCGAGCATCGCATGCCGCATGGCTGGAAGATCATGGCCGTGGCGGTCGTGATCCTGGTCCTGATCGGCGCCTATCAGGTCGCCATTTCGGTCGACCGCATGATGAACGACCGGACGGTCGAACCGGTGCCGACGATGACGCATCGCCCGGTCGCGCACAAACCGGTGGTGAAGCCCGCCGAGACTCCGGCGCCCGCGCCGCAACCTGCCGCTACGGCACCGACTGATCCCAACGCACCGCCGAGCGCGACGCCGGCACAGCCTGGCACGACGCCTGCTGCCGTTCCCGGTCAGCAGGCCGCCGCCGCTCCGGTACAGCCGGTGGTCGCCGCGCCGACGCTGCCGCAAGGGGCGGTTTATGGTGACACCGGCAAGCAGGTGCGCGTGGTCCTCAGGGCGCGCGAAGTCACCCGCATTCTGGTCCAGGGACCCGGCGGTCGCATTATGCAAAACCGCATGTTGAAGCCCGGTGACAGCTATCGCGTGCCGAACATGACCGGCCTCAGCTTAACCACAACGAATGCAGGGGCAGTACAGGTCGAACTCGACGGCGCCGTGGTCGGCGTGGCCGGCCGGACGCAGGAAACCGGGG
>NZ_JBWZET010000354.1:0-8100 GCF_056722145.1 Rhizomicrobium sp.
CGGCAAGGTCGGGGCGATCGAGAAGGACCTCGCGATCATCGACGTGGGCCTGAAGACCGAGGGCCGCGTCTCGCTGAAGGAATTCGGCGACGAAGAGGGCAAGGCCCCGATCAAGGTCGGCGACACCGTCGAAGTGTTCCTGGAACGCGTCGAAAACGCCATGGGCGAAGCCGTCCTGTCGCGCGACAAGGCCCGCCGTGAAGAGAGCTGGGTCCGCCTCGAGAAGGCGTTCAACGATCAGGCGCGCGTGCAGGGCGTCATCTTCGGCCGCGTCAAGGGTGGCTTTACGGTCGACCTCGACGGCGCCGTGGCGTTCCTGCCCGGTTCGCAGGTCGACGTCCGCCCGATGCGCGATGTCGGTCCCCTGATGAACCAGCCGCAGATGTTCCAGATCCTGAAGATGGACCGCCGCCGCGGCAATATCGTGGTGTCGCGCCGCGCCGTGCTCGAAGAGCGCCGCGCCGAAGAGCGCTCGTCGCTGGTCGCCTCCCTGCAGGAAAAGCAGGTGGTGGAAGGCATCGTCAAGAACATCACCGACTACGGCGCGTTCGTGGACCTCGGCGGCGTCGACGGCCTGCTGCACGTCACCGATATCGCGTGGCGCCGCGTTTCGCACCCGACCGAAGTGCTGTCGGTCGGCCAGACCGTCACCGTGCAGATCATCAAGATCAACCACGAGACCCAGCGCATCAGCCTCGGCATGAAGCAGCTGCAGACCGATCCGTGGGAAGGCGTTGCCGCCAAGTACCCGCAGGGCGTCCGCTTCAAGGGCAAGGTCACCAACGTCACCGACTACGGCGCCTTCGTGGAGCTGGAGCCGGGCGTCGAAGGCCTGGTCCACGTTTCGGAAATGTCGTGGGTCAAGAAGAACGTCGCCCCGTCGAAGATCGTCGCCCCCGGCGCCGAAGTCGACGTGCAGGTGCTGGAAGTCGATTCCAACAAGCGCCGCATCAGCCTCGGCCTCAAGCAGACCCAGGACAATCCGTGGCAGGTGTTCGTGGCCGAGCATCCGGCGGGAACGATCGTCGAAGGCGAGATCAAGTCGATCACCGAGTTCGGCCTGTTCGTTGGCGTTGCCGACGAAATCGACGGCATGGTCCACCTCTCCGACCTCAGCTGGGACAAGGCCGGCGACCAGGCGGTGCAGGACTACCAGAAGGGCCAGATCGTCAAGGCGAAGGTGCTCGATGTCGATATCGAGAAGGAACGCATCAGCCTCGGCATCAAGCAGCTCGATCAGGACCCGATGGAAAAGGCCGGCCCGCTCCGCAAGGGCTCGGTCGTGACCGTGGTCGTTACCGAAGTCAACGATGGTGGCATCGAGGTTCAGCTCGACGGCGGTGCGCGGGCGTTCATCCGCCGCTCCGATCTGGCGCGCGATCGTGCCGACCAGCGTCCCGAGCGCTTCGGCGTCGGCGACAAGGTCGATGCGCTTGTCACCCAGGTCGATAAGGCCAGCCGCAAGATCAACCTGTCGATCAAGGCGCGCGAAATCACGGAAGAGAAGGAAGCCGTCGCCCAGTACGGTTCCTCCGACGCCGGCGCCAGCCTCGGCGATATCCTCGGCGCCGCCCTCAGGAAGCGCCAGGCCGAAGGCACCGAAGACGAAGAGTAAGACCCTTTCTGCCCCCGCGGGCACCGAGCTGCCAACACCGGCACTCAGACCGCGGGGGAAGTCCGGCGAAGCCGGGAAGGGGGCTTACGTCTCACAGTTCGAAAAGCCCGGGGCGAAGGCCCCGGGCTTTTTGATTTTGGCACTGGCAAGCACAGGTTGAATTTCTGACGTTTACGTTCTATTTTTGTTCGATTTCCATTTTTGGGGGGCATTAATGGACGACCTTGACCCCGACGACGGGCTGCCCGTTGGTGATGTCGGTGAGTGGGCACTCGAAAAACATGCGCGTTTGAAGAAGTATGTCGATATTACGCGAGCGACACGCCGGAAATATCTCGACTTGCACCGGCCGTCCTCGCAGAGGCGTGGTGCCGCCTACATTGATCTGTTCTGCGGGGCCGGCCGCGCTCGAATTCGTGAAACAGGCGCGTACGTCGACGGAAGCCCATTGATTGCATTCAAAACTGCGAAAACAGGTGGTGTTCCATTTTCCGAAGTCCACCTCGCCGAGTTGCAGCCAGAGTTTTGTTCCGCCGCCGCCCAACGGATAAGCGCTATCGGAGGGTCGGCTGCGACGTATGCTGAGACGGCAGTAGGGGCGGCAAGGCAGATAGTGGAACGAGTTAATCCTTATGGCCTCCACTTGGCATTTCTTGATCCGTTTAACTTGGCTGGGCTGTCGTTTGAGATCATCAGAGTTTTGTCAGCGCTCAGACACATTGATCTGTTGATGCATGTGAGCATTCAAGACATGCAGAGGAATTCGGACAGGTACACAACCGAAGAGTATGAGGCGTTTGATAGTTTCGCGCCTGGTTGGCGCAATGTGGTTGATATCAATCAAAACCTGAATTCAGTCAGGGCAGCGGTGCTCGCCTACTGGCAGAACTTGCTGCGCGAATTGGGATTCCTCGATTCGCGAGCTGAACTCGTCAGGGGTAATCGGAACCAAAGACTTTATTGGCTCGCGTTGGCCAGTCGAGAAAAGATTGCTAACTACTTTTGGGATGAAATACGCAACACTTCTGGACAGGGCGAGTTAGGATTGTAGCGATAATGGCCGGGCAAAGTGACATCGAATGGACCGATGCGACCTGGAATCCGATTTCAGGGTGCGTAGTCCTGTCGCCCGGCTGTACGCATTGCTACGCCATGCGGATGGCGTCGCGCCTTCAGGCCATGGGGCACCCGGCGTATCGCGGCGTCACCAAAAAAGTGAACGGCCATCCGGTGTGGACGGGGCGGCTTCACTTGAAAGAGGCCGCGCTCGACGTACCGCTGCACTGGCGCAAGCCGCGCAA
Source organism: Rhizomicrobium sp. (assembly GCF_056722145.1). Taxonomy (NCBI): domain Bacteria; kingdom Pseudomonadati; phylum Pseudomonadota; class Alphaproteobacteria; order Micropepsales; family Micropepsaceae; genus Rhizomicrobium; species Rhizomicrobium sp. The sequence goes on from NZ_JBWZET010000354.1 coordinate 2,917, forward strand.
GATATTCGTCAACTCGATGTCGGACCTGTTCCAGGATGGCGTGCCGGCCGATTTCATTCGCCGCGTCTGGGACGTGATGCAACGCACGCCGCAGCACATCTATCAGATATTGACGAAGCGCCCGGAGAATATGGCGACAGTGCTGGCGGCGTCCGATTTTCCGGTTCTGGAAAACGTCTGGCTTGGAACGTCTGTCGAGAATGCGAAATTCGTCGGGCGGATCGATAATTTGCGGCGCGTGCCAGCGGTTGTGCGGTTCATCTCCTTTGAACCTCTGTTGGGACCTGTCGGAGACGTCGACCTCAACGCGATCCAGTGGGCGATCGTGGGCGGTGAATCCGGCCCCAAGGCGCGCGCCATGGACGAGGCGTGGGTGGAGCAGATTCACCGGCAATGCCGGCGCCACGGAACGGCATTTTTCTTCAAGCAATGGGGTGGTGTGAACAAGAAGGCCGCCGGGCGGGTTTTTCGGCGTCAGGTCTGGAACGAATACCCGGAAATCGGCATCGCGGCCGAGTAAGCTATCCCGCCCGCACCACGACATACGGCTGGCCCAGCAGTTTCGCATCGAAGCCGGGCCATATCCACGCCCGCTCCGGGGCGGCGCGGAATTCGAAATAGTATTGCAGCGGGTACGGACTGTCCGTGTACGGCGCCGGGATCGCGGCGCGCCAGCCGTCGGCGGTGGAGGCCATGTCGGCGGCGACCCAGCGTTCGGCGGCGTTGACGTGGCGATACCACAGCGTCGCCTTGGTCAGGCCTTCGCGCACCGCCGCCACCAGGTCCACGGCCGTGCCGCGGGTGAACGCGGCGGGCGCAGTGTGGGTCACCGCCAGCGGGTCGCGGGCGCGGACCGCGGCGATTGCCGCCAGCCCCGGCGCGGCGCCGGCCGTAGCCGTCGGCAGCATCGCTTGCAGCGCCGCGATGTCGGTGTCGATGTCGGCAAGGCGGGCGGCCCAGGCGCCACGCTCGGTGAAGCGGTCGCTGATGGCAAGATCGTCGGCATAAACGCCATGGGCGCGGGTGATGATCTTCACCCACACGCCGCGGGCCTTCTGGTAATGGCCGATGCAGGTCTTCAGCGCTTCCGCCTCGTGGGTCTGCTCGAACAGCGCCATCGCCACGCCGGCGCGCAGTTTGGCGGCGAAGAAGCGGCCGAGCAGCGCCTGGATTTCGCAGTCGATGGCCAGGCGGACGTGATCGGCGTGCTGCGGTACGCCCGCGGCCTTCAGCGCCGCTTCGGTGTCGCCGGCCAATTCGTCGAGCCACAGCGCGGCTTCCAGCGGCGAATATAGGCCGCTCTTTTCGCCCACCAGTTCCGCCGCGCAGTCCTTGCACGAGGAAAACAGCTGCGGATCAAGCCCGGTGACGTTCTGGAAAGTGCGAGGGCTCGGTGTGTCCCAGAAGAATTTGTCGGCCTCGCGCGCTAAGGGCAGGTTCCAATAGATTTCCGGCCAATAGAGATCGCAGGCGGCGCTTTCCGAATGGGCGGTGGTGACCAGCGGCAGGATGCGGCTCGCCGTCGCCAGCGCGGTTTCGAGCGCCCGCGCCTGCGGCTTGGGCCCGAAGCTGCGCTTCACGGTTTCGACGTCGGCATCGGGATTGTACGTCATGCGGCCGAACGAGCGGTACCAGTACTCGTATTTCTGCCAGTCATAGGTCGCCGCCAGCTTGCGCAAGGCATAGCCGTCGCGCGCCGATGCCGCCACCGCCGAGCCGCGCCGGCCGCGATAGGTCAGCGGCTCCAGCAGGTCGAATCCGGTCATGCCGCAGAACTGGAACGCGCGCCCATAGGCCGCCGCGCTGTCCGCTCCGCCCGAGGCCAGCAGACGCTGCGAGCCATAGAACATGCGGGTGCGCACGGTATATTTGCGGTCCTCGCGCATGAGGTCGGCATTGCCGTAGCGGGTGAAGCTGCGCTGGCCTTCGGACAGCGTCATCAGCCCCTTGCCTTCGCCATTCGGCGGCGGGATTTCGCTCGGGCGGATGTCGGCGGGGTGATAGGGCAGGCCGATGTGCTCGGTGGCGAACTTGGGCGAGACGTTGACCGGCATCCCGGTCGCCAGCGCATCCGCCAGCATGCGGTCGTCGATGCCTTTGGCGTGCAGGTCGATTTCGATGTTGCGCCCCGCCGCCGGCACGCCGGCAAACACCATCTTCCAGAAATTGTATGAGCCTTCCGCCACGCCGCTTTCGCCGTGAATGCGCAAGCCGACGCTGGAAACCGCCGGCAGCAGCTTCAACAGCGCCGTCAGCGCGTCGCGGCAATAGGGGCCGTGGTTTTCCGGCGTGATGCCGGTCACCGCGTATTTGATGTCGGGCGTGTCCTTCATCTCATAGCCGTGCATCCACAACCCGAGCTGGAAATCGAGCCCGTAGCTGACGGCGAGATCGCTGATGTAGCGCAGCGTCGCGAGATTGCGGGCGCGTTCGGCATCGGCAAGGTTGGTCACCGTCACGTCGTAGCCGGGCACTGCCAGAAGGAAGGGGTAGGCGAAGACGAGATAGGGATCGGCCACCCCCTTCAGCATGTCGTAGCCAAGCCCGAAGGTGAGATCGATGCGGTTGAAGCGGTTCGCCGCCAGCATGGCGAAATACTGGGCCCACATCGCGCGGTCATAGAACCACGGCTTGTCGTAGAGTTCCGAGGTGAACTGGCGCATCACGCTGCGCACCGGATTGGCCGGCTTTTCGATTACCGCTTGCGGAAACTTCAGCGGCGCGCCGGTCTGCACCCGATCGGCAAGTTCATAGAGGGCATAGGAGAGCCCGCGGGCATCGGCGCCGCATGCCACCACCGCCGGCTTGCCGGCAAGATTGGTCTCGAACAGGGCGAGGCTCTCGGGCGCTGTCGGCTGCGCCACATGCGCTCCGGCAAGGGCTCCGACCCCGACCGGAAAGGTCGCGCCGCTGGCCATGATGATCGATCCGGCCGCCTGGGCGGCCGTCTGCGCGCGCTGGACGGCAAATCCGGCCTTGGTGAGGGCCTGCTGCAGCGCGTGCGCGGCGCGCAGCACCGGACGGGCCGCCGCTACCGGATCGCTGCCGTCCATGACGAGTGTCACCGGTGCGCCGGGCGCGGCGCCGGTAATAAGCGGCAGCGCAGCGGCCACGCCACTGCGGCGAAGGAAGGAACGGCGATCGATGTTCGACATGACGCGGCCCGTGGGTTGGGGACGCGTTTATCTACTGCCGCCTTCACGACAAAAAAACGGCGGCAGGGCGCGTCAGGGCCGCAGGCGCAGCACCCCGAGCAATCCCAGCGCCACCAACGCTATGGTTGAAGGCAAGGGCAGGCGGCCGCGTGGCAAATCGAGCGTTGCACTCTGCGCCTCGACGACATCGTGTCCGGCTGCGTAGGCGGCGGCCATGACGCGATACACGATGGTCGACGTGCCGGTGGGCGGCGGATTGGCCGAAGCGGCCGTGGTCGTAAGCAGGACGGTGGCGGCGAGGATGAGGATGCGTTTCACGATGTGAACCCCCGAAGTCGCCATTCACATTTGCAACCCTGGTGCCAGCGATCCGCCGCTACGGCCAGGAACTTGGGGTGCACGTCAGGATTCGGAATCGTCAAAAACGTTTACAGACGTCGGGTGTGACAATCCTACTCGCCGATTCGACCGCGGCCACCCAGGCGCCGCCAGCGCGGCATCGGGCAGACACCCAAGGCGCCGCAGTGGCTTGCCGGATTTGGTTCCAGGCTGACCCTGGAATAGGGGAAAAGGTCACGCTTTTCCAATATGTTAGCTCGTAATTCCGGGGTGCTGCGCTGCCCCCCGACAACCAAATCGGGAAAGCCGGGCGGCGGTCTCCGGCTCAGTGTTTTCGCCGCGTCGGAAGACGAAAAGTGATTCGTGAGATTTGTGGGATACGGTTAAAAAGGGCTGGGAATTCAGTGACTTCCTGTTGACGGACCGGCCAAGCTCTGACAGGGTTAACCCATGCCGGAGCGGTTCATGGCAGCAACGACCACGCCGCTCCAGTCCAGGGGCAAGGGGATGATCAAGTCCGAACTGGTTGCACGTCTGACGGCGCGCTATCCGCACCTTTACCACCGTGATGTGGAGAGGATCGTTTCGACGGTTCTCGATCAGGTTACCAAGGCCTTGGCGGAAGGGCACCGCGTCGAGCTGCGTGGGTTCGGCGCCTTCTCGGTGAAGGTCCGCCCGGCGCGCATGGGTCGCAATCCGCGGACCGGCGAGCCGGTGGAGGTCGACGAGAAGCGCGCGCCGTTCTTCCGGACCGGCAAGGAACTGCGCGAGCGCCTGAACATCAACGGCAGCGCAACCGACTAAGCGAACCGAAAACCTTTTCGCGCAACACGCGGCCGCGCGTGCATTGGCGCGTGCTCTTTCCTCCCCCGCGGAGCGCTGGCGTCCGAGCTTCGCGATTGTGGAACAGCGGGGGAGGTGGCCCAGCGTCGTGTAGCAATGTCGGGGCCGAGGGGGCGCCGGTACAGTCCCCGCTTCTCTTGCGAAAGCAACAGACCTTCAGACGAGATCATTGATCGTCTTTCCTTCCCCGCGGTGACAAGCTCTCTTCGCTGCACCGCCGGCAGAAACGCGGGGGAGGTGTCGCCACTTCGGCGACAGGAGGGGGCGGCGCCGAAGTATTTCCCCCTCCGGTCCGACGTCGCCAGCGCGACGCCGGCCCCCGCTATTTCGCCATCGACACCGTTCGCAGCGCACCGCGGGGGAGGAAAGAAGCGCGTCGCGCCAGCTCGCCCCGGAGCGCAACCCAAGCGCGCGCATGTCGGATTTTGCCTCGCTCGCCCGCCCGGACACCTCTTTCCTGATGGCGAATTTTTAAGTGCGCAATGTCGCCCGCGCACAGATTCCCTTCCCGAATCACGAATGTTGCGGCTTGTCCCCCTCCGGTTTCGCGCGCGCGTTTCGAGCACGAGTCCTCCACATTTCTGAAGTCCCGCACGAGGAGCGATTGAGGATACTTTTTTCGCCGCATTCGGTCGCGCGTGGGCGCTGACGAGTCGGAAACGCTTGCTTTCCATTCTATCATCATGCACAGGAATGATCTGGGGAGAACCGGCGCATCGCCTTGCGCGAGCACCGGATGATTTCCGCGCGAAACTGATTCGCAGTACTTACCGAGTCGTGCACAGGACTGTTCTGTGCGCCGTCAATGTTTCGGCTTGCCCCGAATTGCGACTCTCGAGTGCGTTTC
>NZ_JBWZET010000355.1:0-11693 GCF_056722145.1 Rhizomicrobium sp.
GTCGTACATGTGCCAGCGCCAGTTATCGTCGCCCATGTTGGCGAGCGACGCGGCGACGCCGCCCTGTGCGGCGACGGTATGGCTGCGGGTCGGGAATACCTTGGTGATGCAGGCCGTCTTGAGGCCCTTCTCGGCCATGCCGAACGTCGCGCGCAAACCGGCGCCACCGGCGCCGACGACGACGACGTCGTAACTGTGATCGATGATCTGATAGGCGGTCGCCATGGCGCGTTCAGCCTCCGAACGAAATCTTGAGCACGGCGACGATGCTGGCCACCGCAAGCGCAAACAGGATGAATTTCTCGACCAGGATCACCACCAGCTTGGTCAGCTCGTGATGGACATAGTCCTCGACCACGATCTGGACGCCCAGGGCCGCGTGATAGAAGCTGAGCCCGACCAGCAGCACCAGGGCCGCGGCCACGGTCGGCGACGCCATCCAGGCCCGGACCGCTGCCAGGTCGGCACCGAGCAGATGGAACAGCGAAATCACGAACCACAACGTCAGCGGGATCAACGCAACCGCAGCGACTCGGGCCGACCACCAATGCTCGAGTCCGCTCTTGGCGGATCCGAGGCCACGGGCACGGCTGATGGGGCTGCGCAGGCTATTGTCGGTCATGTCGGTCCCCTCACCAGGCAATCAGGCCAATGATCCAGGTGAGCACGGTCAGGACGACCGCGGCACCCACCACGGTCCAGCCGGACGCGTAGACGGTCTTGATGTCGAACCCGTACCCCAGGTCCCATACCAGATGACGGATCCCGGAGCACAGATGGAAAAACAGCGCGAATGTCCAGCCGAACAGCAGCAGCAGGCCGAGCGGCGAGGCGATGAAATGCTGCACCGAAGCGAATGCTGCCGGGCCGCTCGCGGCGGCAACCAGCCACCAGGCCAACAGCAGCGTCCCGATGGTCAACGCGATACCCGTTGCCCGGTGGGAAATCGAAAGCACCGAAGTGATCTGCGGTCGATAGACCTGCAGATGGGGGGAAAGCGGCCGATTGCCGTGAGCCATCGTGATTTTCCTCACTGGAGCTGTCGCGAAGCGAGCGGGGCACCCGCGGCAACAATAAATTCGCTTGTGCGTCTTTAGAATTGCCCCTGACTTAACCCTTGGCGGCAGGCGGTGTCAACGGACCCCCGCCGTCGTCACCGCGCTGTTTTTCCCGTCGTGGGCGTGGATGACACGGTTCAGGCCCCCGGCAGGCTGCCGGATTCCAGGCACCGCCGCCGCATTTTCCCGGCGGAAGGGATATGGATTTCACCACCGGAGCGGCATCTGATGCAACAGCCCCGGCACCGATGTCCGTTCTTGTTCCATCGGCGTCTTCATAAATCCGCGGTTGCAGACCGCTGTTGCCGGCTGCGGTGTCAGGCCGACATCGCCGCGGCCGCATCGGCCAGCGCGATCAGACGTTCGGCGTCGCGGACGTGAAGCGCCTCCACCAGTTTGCCGTCGACCACGACCACGCCGCGGCCCGCCGCCGCCGCGGCGCGGCCGGCGGCGATGATTTTCCGGGCCTGGGCGATGTCGGCGGCGGACGGTGCGAAAATCCTGTTGGCGACGGCAATCGTCTTGGGATGGATCAATGTCTTGCCGTCGAACCCCATGTCCATCCCCTGGCGACAGGCCCGTTCGAACCCGGCATCGTCGTCGAGATCCAGGTGGACACCGTCGAGAATGGCCAGATCGAAGGCCCGTGCTGCCAGCAGGCACCAGCCGAGGCTGGTCAGCATCGGCATGCGGTCGGCGGTGTGGGCGGCATGCAGTGCCGCGGCCAGGTCCGACGTTCCCATCACCAGCCCGCCCACACGCGGCGACGCCGCCGCGATCTCACGCGCATTGAGCACGCCCAGCGGCGTTTCGATCGTGCACCAGATCAGCAACGACTCGGGCGCCGCCGCGGCCGCCAGTGCCTGTTCGACCCGGCGCACGGCCGGCGCGTCCTCGACCTTGGGCAGCACGACGGCGTCCGCCCCCGATCGCGCCGCCGCGGCAACGTCGGCCTGATGCCACGGCGTGCCTTCGCCGTTGATCCGGACCATGCGTTCGCGGCGGCCATAACCGCCGGCGGCGAGCGCCGCCGTCACCTGGTCGCGGGCGACGTCCTTGGCGTCGGGCGCGACCGCATCCTCCAGGTCCAGGATCAACCCGTCGGCCGGCACGCTGCCCCCTTTCACAAGGGCCCGGGAATTGGATCCCGGCATGTAGAGCACGCTGCGGCGGGGACGAATGGTCATGGCCATGCGTCGGTATCCCTTCTATGATTGCCGGTCCGCGTCCCCGGGCCGACGACACCGGGGCGCAACCGACATGTGATCTGGCACTATTCCCGGACGATGAAAAGCATCCTTTCGATTCAATCCCATGTCGCCTACGGCTTCGTGGGCAACCGTGCCGCGACCTTCCCCCTGCAGCGTCTGGGACATGATGTCTGGCCGGTCAACACTGTGCAGTTCTCGAACCACACCGGCTATGGGTCATGGACAGGCCAGGTCTTCACGCCGGCCCATATCGCCGACGTCATTGATGGCATTGCCGCCCGTGCGGTGATCGGCCAGTGCGACGCCGTCCTGTCAGGCTATATGGGCGACGCCGCGCTGGGCCAGGTGATCGTCGATACCGTCCGGCGGGTGCGGTCGGCCAACCCGCGGGCGGTCTATTGCTGCGACCCGGTGATGGGTGACGTCGGACGCGGATTTTTCGTGCGCCCCGGCATCCCCGAATTCATGCGGGCCAGCGCGGTTCCGGCCGCCGAGATCATCACGCCGAACCAGTTCGAACTGGAATACCTGACCACGACGACGATTTCGTCGCTGCCCGGCGCCGTGGCCGCCGCAGCGGCGGCGCGGGCGCAGGGTCCGTCGCTGGTCCTGGTGACCAGCCTGACCCGCGGCGACGCACCGGCCGACAGCATCGAAATGCTGCTGGCCGGCCCGGCCGGAACCTGGCTGGTCCAGACCCCGCGCCTGGCCGTGGATCCGGCCCCCAACGGTGCCGGCGACGCCGTCGCCGCGCTGTTCCTGGCCAAGATGCTGGAAACCGGCGACCCGGTGGCGGCGCTGTCGCACGCGGCGGCAGCGATCTTCGCCATTTTCGCCGCCACCCTGCGAGCCGGCACCCGGGAATTGCAACTGATCGCCGCGCAGGACGAACTGGTGGCGCCATCACGGCTGTTTCCGGTGGTCAAGGTCGCGTGACCGTCGTTGCGGCGGGATTCCGTCACCCGGCCGGGCCGGTCCCTCACGGGGATGGGGCATGACCGCACGGAAAGCAACCCTGCCGGTGAGAGGATCGGCGCGGTTCGTCCTGCCGTCACGATTCTGCGCTGCCGGCGCAATGATACGCCGCAGGGACACGGTCATATAATCAGTAGGTTGCGTGGCATACCCGGTTCTGACCAAAAACTTTCGCGGCAATCACTGGCCAAGTCGGCCCTGGTTTGGTATGCACCTCACAGATACATAGAATCGCGGCGCGCAGCCGCGCGATAGGCTGAGGAATGGACAAATTCACGACCCTGAGCGGCGTCGCAGCGCCACTGCCGATGATCAACGTCGACACCGACATGATCATCCCCAAGCAATTCCTCAAAACGATTCTGCGCACCGGCCTCGGCGCGGCGCTGTTCCACGAGATGCGCACCCGCCCAGACGGCAGCGTCGATCCGGATTTCGTGCTCAACAAGCCGGCCTACCAGCACGCCAAGATCCTGATCGCGGGCGCCAATTTCGGCTGCGGCTCGAGCCGTGAGCACGCTCCCTGGGCCCTGCTCGACTTCGGCATCCGCTGCGTGATCGCGCCGAGCTTCGCCGACATCTTCTACAACAACTGCTTCAAGAACGGCATTCTGCCGATCACCCTGCCGCAATCCGAGATCGATAAACTGCTCGACGACGCCAGCCGCGGCGCCAACTCCATCGTCGCGGTCGACCTCGAAAAGCTGGAGATCACCGGCCCCGACGGCGGCATGATCAAATTCGCGGTCGATCCCTTCCGCCGCCAGTGCCTGCTCAACGGCTGGGACGACATCGGCCTGACGCTGCAGCAGGAAACCAAGATTTCGTCCTACGAAGACGCGCGCAAGCTCCAAGCGCCGTGGCTGTAGAACGACCTGTCATCGCCCGCAACTGCGGGCGACCCAGGTGACACCTCTTCCGCTCATGGCGATTTGACTCGTGTCACCTGGATGGCCCGCATTTTCGGGCCACGACAAAAAACAACTAAGCCCGCGGGTGCGGGCTTCATGAACGAGTGTGCATCATGACCTACAAGCTTCTCATCCTGCCCGGCGACGGCATTGGCCCGGAAATCATGGAGGCGCAGCAGCGCGTCCTTGGCTGGTTCGGCAAGAACCGCGGCTTCGCATACGAGACCGAGGAAGACCTCGTCGGCGGCATCTCGTTCGAGACCCATGGCGAACCGGCGACCGATGCGATGATGCAGAAAGCGCTCGCCGCCGATGCGGTGCTGTTCGGCGCGGTCGGCGGGCCCAAGTGGGACAAGCTGCCGTTCCATCAGAAGCCCGAGCGCGGCCTGCTGCGCTTGCGCGGCGACATGAAGCTGTTCGCGAATTTGCGTCCCGCGCTGTGCTTCGATGCCCTGAAGGATGCCTCGACGCTGAAGCCGGAGATCGTCTCCGGCCTCGATATCCTGATCGTGCGCGAACTGACCGGCGGCGTGTACTTCGGCCAGCCGAAGGAACTCGTCACCCTGGCGAACGGCGAGAAGCGCGCGGTGGACACCCAGATCTATCACACCCACGAAGTCGAACGGATCGCCCGCGTTGCCTTCGAACTGGCGCGCCTGCGCGGCAACAAGGTGGCCTCGGCCGAGAAGTCGAACGTGATGGTCACCGGCGTGTTGTGGCGCGAAGTGGTACACCACATCCACGACAGCGAATTCCCCGACGTGGAACTGATCGACATCCTTGCCGACAATTGCGCCATGCAGCTGGTGCGGGCGCCGAAGACGCTCGACGTCATTCTCACCGACAATCTGTTCGGCGACATCCTGTCGGACGAAGCGGCGCAGCTGACCGGTTCGATCGGCATGCTGCCGTCGGCCTCGCTCGGCGCCAAGGGTTCCGACGGACGCCAGCCGGCACTCTACGAACCGATCCACGGCTCGGCGCCCGACATCGCCGGCAAGGGCCTCGCCAATCCGATCGCGACCATCCTGTCGTTCGGCATGTGCCTGCGCTATTCGTTCGGCCGCGTGGAAGATGCCACCCTGCTCGACAAGGCGGTGGAACGCGTGCTGGCCGAAGGCTATCGCACCGGCGACATCATGCAACCGGGAATGACCAGGGTCGGCACCACGGCAATGACCGATGCCATCCTGAAGGCGCTGGGCACGCTGGCCGGGTAGGCATGTCATCCCGGGCGTAGTGCTTGACGCGCAGCGGCGGGCACGCAGACCCGGGACCCACTCAGACGCAAGTCAGATACCGAAATAGGTCCCGGATCGCGCCCATGTGCCAGTCGGCAACATCGACGAGGGCGCGTCCGGGATGACAGGCGTCGCTACGCCGCGTCGGATTTCAGTTCGCCGTTGCCGTCTTCGTGGTGCTGGGATTCGGGCAACGCCCGCACCCCACCGAGAAACAGCGCGGTGGCGAAGTCGGACGCCGCCTTGGGATCGTGCGGCGCCCGCTTCAGCATCCGTTCGGCGACCTCGAAGGCAACCCCGACAATCGCCGCCATCAAGAGGTCGGGATCGACGGTCGGAAACAGCCCCTTGGAAATGGCGCGTTCGATGTCTTCGCGCAGCTCCTCGAAACCGGCGATGACTTCGGGTGTGTCCATCCTGACCCGCGTGGTATCGGCGGCGTGACGGATGGTGCGGAAATTCACCCGGTCGTCAGAGACGTATTCGAAGAAGGTGCGGAAGGTGCAGGAGATGAACTCCTCCACGGTGGAAGCTTTCACCCGCTCGTCATGTAAGCGCGGGCGAATTGCGAGTGCGACTTCATCGCGAATCGCTTGGTACACTTCTTCCTTCGATTTGAAGTAGTTGTAGAACGTCCCTGAGGCTAGCGGCGTTGCCCGGATAATGTCGCGCACGGTGGCGGCGCCATAACCGAGCTCGGCAAATACCTGCCGGGCCGCATTCAAAATCAGCTGACGATTCAAAATCTTGGTTTGCTCTCGCTTGCCCGTTGCGGCGGCTCGGCTGAGATCGCTGTTGATCGGTGCGCTATCCATCGGACCGGTCCCTCCTGTCCAGAATGTCGCACTTTAACGTGCCGTGACTCCTCGTCAATTTCCGCTAGGGCAAGTTATCGGCACACCAATGAGACGCAAGAGTTCGCGCTTTACCGCCTCTCCAAGCGGATTCTTGCTTTATTAAAAAGCACATAGCTCTCATTCGCAAATTAACCGAACCGACAGCCACTCGCGCGACGCCAGAGAAATATTTTTCGAAAAAGCGTCGGCTGCTACTGATACTTGCCTCCGCCGATGGCGATTTTGCCCGGACCGAGCAACAGAATGGCCACCGCGCCGGCAAAATAGAGCGCCTGGAGCTCGCGGGCATAGCCGCCATCAGGCGCCAGGGCGATCAGCTGCGCCACGCCGCCGAGCGCCACCAACACCGCCACTTCCACTGCGACGAGGAAGGCGCCGAAGCGCGCGAACAGGCCGACGATGATCAGCAACGGACCGACGATCTCACCGAAGTAGGCGATATAGGCGAGCGCCTCGGGGATCTTGTGCGGCGCCAGCAGCGCCTTGACCGGATCGAGTCCGGTAAAGAGCTTGTGCACGCCATGGCAAAGCAGCGTGCCGCCCACGCCCAGACGCAATACCAATTTGCCGAAGTCTTCCGCCATGATCGCCCCCGTTCATCAGCAGACGCACTATAGCAGAAAAATCAGCGCCGCGGAGGCTGTGGTGCAGCGGGCGTGTCGATTTCCGCCGTCCTGGCGCGACGAATTAGCGGGCGCGCCGCACGCTGGCGGTTGATTGTACGCTTTGCGCTCTTTCGGGTTGCACGCAGCACCGGCTTTGCAACCTTGAACGGCGGCGGCGCGGGCTCGCCGGCAACCGGCATGACCGCCGCGGTTGCCAGCACCGGCAGCATCGGTTCGGCGGCGGCTTTGGCGAGCGGCTCAGGACCGGCGGGCCGGAACGCATGGCGCAAACCGACGAGAACCATCACCGCGAGCAAGGCGGCAACCAGAATGATGGCGATCCGAATCTCGACGGCCTCGGCGCTGAACTGCTTGAGCGCCAACTGCCACACCGCATCCCAACCCATCGCTGTTGTCCCCCGCGACGTTATTCGACCCCGTCTGCGGCGCCATCCTGCACGAAATACGCCGTGCCAAAAAGCCTTTATTTTCAGGGCGTTTAACGCAACGCAGCGAGGCGAAAAACTGCCCAGCGAAAAGGCAGGTCGCCGCACGATTGGGCGCGAACTTACTTAACGCCGGACCCGACCGCTTCCGCGACCGTCTTGTAGCCATCGCGATCGAGGCATTTGAGCAGATCGCGCTTCAGCTTCGGAATCAAACCGCCGCCGTTGTAGACCAGCGCGGTGTAGAGCTGGACCAGGCTCGCGCCCGCCCGGATCTTGGCATAGGCGTCTTCGCCGCTCGATACGCCACCGACACCGACCAGCACGATCTTCGCGCCGACGCGCTTGCGCATTTCCGCCAGGACGCGGGTCGACGGCGCCATCAGCGGCGTGCCCGACAACCCACCGGTCTCGGCGGCGCGGCGGCTCTTCAGCGTCGCGGGCCGCGCGATGGTGGTGTTGGTGACGATCAGCCCGTCGATGCCGCTCGCCAGCACCACCTCGGCGATGTCGTCGAGCGCGGCGTCGTCGAGATCGGGTGCGATTTTCAGCAGGATCGGCTTCTTCGCCTCGCCGCGCGTCGCCACCAGCATCGCCAGCAACGTTTCCAACTCGCTCTTTTCCTGCAGACCGCGAAGGTCCGGCGTGTTGGGCGAGGACACGTTCACCGCCACATAATCAGCGAGCGCCGCCAGTTTTTCATAGCCGAGGCGATAGTCGGCGATACGGTCGACGCTGTCCTTGTTGGCGCCAATATTGATGCCGATGAGGCCAGGCGGCTTTCCCGGCTTGCGACGGGCGAGACGGGCGGCGGAAACCTCCATGCCTTCGTTGTTGAAGCCCATGCGGTTGATGACGGCGCCATCCTCGGGCAGCCGGTACATCCGCGGTTTCGGATTGCCCGGCTGCGGCCGCGGCGTGACGGTGCCGCATTCGACATGGCCGAGCCCCATCTTCAGCATGCCCTTGTAGGCGCGCGCATCCTTGTCGGAGCCGGCGGCCATGCCGAAGGGATTGGAAAACGCCAGCCCGAGCACATTCACCGCCAGACGCGGATCGTCCTTGGCCGGGCCCGGAATGAGGATGGCAAAGCGGGCGGTTAGCTCGACCGTCAGATGGTGCGCGGGCTCCGCGGGAAGCAGCCGGATTGCCGCTACGGCCAAGTCCATTCCCCAGTCGATCACGCCCATCCCCTGGACTCCTTACGCCTTAAAGTGGTAATTCCTATCCAGCCGGCTATGCTAGGAAGATTAGCCAATGCAGGGACGATCGTCTTAGCAGCCTCGCCGGCTGTCACCCGTTGGTTTCATCGACCAGGGTGTGCTGATGTGCAAGCGCCGTTTTGGTCCAACCTCGAACTGTCCCAGGAATTTCGCATGCTGACGCACAAGCAAATCTGGAATGCGATCGATGCGCTCGCAGCCAAGAACAAGCTGTCGGCGTCGGGGCTGGCCAAGCAGGCGGGGCTCGATCCCACCACATTCAACAAATCCAAGCGCGGTACCCCCAATGGCAAACTGCGCTGGCCGTCCACCGAGAGCATCTCCAAAATCCTCGGCGCCACCAGCGCCAGTCTCGAGGAATTCGTCGCGCTGGTCTCGGGCGATGGCGCCCTGCACGGGCCGATCAAGCTGGTGCCGCTGGTCGGCATGGCGCAGGCCGGCAGTCACGGCTTCTTCGACGACGCCGGTTTTCCGTCCGGCGCGGGCTGGGACGAAATCCCCTTCCCCGAACTCGGCGATGAGCACGCTTATGCGCTGGAAGTGACCGGCGACTCGATGCAGCCGGTTTATCGTGACGGCGACCGCATCATCGTCTCCCCCGCCGCCATCCCCCGGCGCGGCGACCGCGTCGTGGTGAAGACGCTGGCCGGCGAAGTGCTGGCCAAGCAACTGTCGCGGCTGACCGCCCAGCGGGTCGATCTGAAATCGCTCAATCCCGCTTACGAGGACCGCAGCTTCGCCTTGAGCGAGGTCGCCTTCATCCACCGCATCATCTGGGCGAGCCAGTAGGTTACTTGATGCCGTTGGCGTTGAGGTGGGCGCTGTAGGCTTTGTCGCTTTTTTCGATGTGCTCGAGCAGCCAGAGTTTCAGGAACTTCAGGACGTCGATCGACAAATGCGCGTTGGTTTCGCGGCCTGAGGCGACGAACGCCATCACCTGGTCGGTCAGCTTCTGGTGCTGCGCGGCGTGGGCGCGGGCATCGGGATAGCCGGTACGGGCGAACGCCTCTTCCTCGTGGCGGAAATGAATCTGGGTGTACTGCACCAGCTTCTTCAGCACGGTCTGCACGACATCTTGGCTGCGGCTGGCCAGCATCGCGGCGTGCAGCTCGTTGATCATCGCGATCAGCCGCTTGTGTTCGTCGTCGAACTGCGTCACCCCGGTGCTGAATTCGTCTTTCCACGTCAACAGGCTCATGCCGCGTCCCCATAATGGTGTCCACCGGATACCAGTTTCATCGCGTCACGCTTGCGCGAGACTTAACAGCGGCGTCAGGGCTTTCCCCTATCACAGGCGTTGCCGCTTGGCGGCGCCTGCGCTACTTCCTTGCCCATGAATCGTGTCGTCGCGCGCCTCAGCAATTTTCTCGGCTGGCCCACCATCGCCACGGCGCCCTTCTGCCCCGCCGAGGTGCAGGGCCAGATCGCTTTGCCGCGGGTCGGCAGCGTCTTCAAGCGCATCGCCGCAGCGGCAGGACCGGGCCTGTTGGTCGCCATCGGCTATATGGACCCGGGCAATTGGGCGACCGACATCGAAGCCGGCTCGCGCCTCGGCACCGATCTGCTGTTCGTCGTGGCCGCCTCGGGGTTGGCCGCGATCCTGTTCCAGACGCTGGCGGCGCGCCTCGGCCTGACCGGCATGGACCTCGCCCAGGCCTGCCGCGCGCGCTATTCGCGGCCCGTCAACATCGCGCTGTGGCTGCTGGCGGAACTGGCCATCATTGCCACCGACATCGCCGAAGTGCTCGGGGCGGCGCTGTCGCTGAAGCTGCTGTTCCACCTGCCGCTGGCGCTTGGCGTGATCCTGACGACGTTCGACCTGTTCCTGGTGCTCGGCCTCAAAGGCGCCGGTTTTCGCCGGGTGGAGGCGATCATTCTCGGCCTCATCGTCATCATCGGCGCCAGCCTGCTGGTCAATCTGGTGCTGACGCCGCCCGACCTCGGCGCGCTGGCGCAGGGATTGCGACCCTCGGTCGGCAAACTCGATGCGCCCTATGCGCTCTATCTCGCCATCGGCATCATCGGCGCCACTATCATGCCGCATAACCTCTATCTGCATTCGTCGATCGTGCAGACCCGCAAGGTCGATCCGCGCGGCAAACGGGCGGCGCTGGCGCTCAACACCTTCGATACCGCCGCCTCGCTGGCCATCGCCATAGCGATCAACGGCGCCATCCTGCTGCTGGCGGCGGGCGCCTTTCACGCCGGCGGCCATACCGGCGTCGCCAGCATCGAAGACGCCCATCGCCTGCTTGCGCCCGCCACCGGCGTGGCGCTGTCGGCGGCGGTGTTCGCCGTCGGCCTGCTGGCCTCGGGTCTGTCGGCCACTTTCACCGGCACCATTGCCGGGCAGGTTATCTTGGAAGGTTATCTCGACATCCGCATTCCATGCTGGCAGCGGCGCGTCATCAGCCGCGGTTTGGCGGTGGTGCCGGCGCTGATCGGCGTCGTCTGGCTCGGCGATGGCAGCGTCGGCCCGCTGCTGGTGCTCAGCCAGGTGGTGCTGGCGGCGGGATTGCCGTTCGCGCTCTACCCCTTGATCCGCATCACCGCCGCGCGCACCACGATGGGCGAGTTGCAGGCACCGGTTTGGCTGATCGCAGCGGCGTGGATTTTGTTTGCGGGCCTTACCGCTGCCGATCTCTGGCTGGTGGCGCATGTGATGACAGGCTGACCATGGCAGTCACCGATCTCGATCCGGTTCCGGGGCGCGAATGCGGCGCCTGCACCGCGTGCTGCACGGTGATGGCGATCGACAAGCCGGAGATTCAGAAGGAAGCGGGCGTCACCTGCCGCCATTGCCAGGGCGGCTGCGCGATCTACCCGACACGGCCGCATGTCTGCCAGACGTTCCTGTGCGGCTGGCGCCAGCTGCCGATCCTCGACGAACATTGGCGCCCCGATCTGTCCGGCGTGTTCGTGGAAATCGAAGAGGGCGAGGAAACCACGCTCAGCCTGATCCTGATCGGCAATCCGCTGAAGACGGTGCGCCACGACTGGTTCATCGATTTCGTGATGACCGGCGTCAAAGGCCGCGTGCCGCTCAGCCTCGCCATCCCCGGTCCACGCGGCTTCAAGGGTGCTTCGCTGACGCTCAACACCCGCCAGATGTTCGAAACCGCCACACGGGCCGAGGCCAAGGCGCTGCTCGAGCAGGACCTGAAAC
>NZ_JBWZET010000356.1:0-11387 GCF_056722145.1 Rhizomicrobium sp.
GCGGCTGAAGGAGAAGGGTGTGGCGACCGAGATCGTCGCCGTGTCCGTCGGCGTGACCCAGGCGCAGGAGACGATTCGCACGGCACTGGCCATGGGCGCCGACCGTGGCGTGCTGGTGGAGACCGAGGTGGCGGTGGAGCCGCTGGCCGTGGCCAAGCTGCTGAAGGCTGTGGCGGAGAAGGAAGGGGCGGAGCTGGTCATCCTCGGCAAGCAGGCGATAGATGACGACATGAACGCCACCGGGCAGATGCTGGCGGCGCTGCTCGGCTGGCCGCAGGGCACGTTCGCCTCCAAGCTGGTGCTGGAAAATGGCCGCGCGGTGGTGACGCGCGAAATCGATGGCGGGCTGGAAACTCTGAGCCTCTCGCTGCCCGCGGTGGTGACGACCGACCTCCGCCTCAACACGCCGCGCTACGCCAGCCTGCCCAACATCATGAAGGCCAAGAAGAAGCCGCTCGATGTCGCGAGCCCCGCCGATTTCGGCGTCGACGCGACGCCGCGCCTCGCCACGCTGAAGGTCGAAGAGCCGCCGAAACGCAAGGCGGGCGTGCGCGTGGCCGATGCCGCCGCGTTGGTCGATAAACTCCGCAACGAAGCGAAGGTGATTTGACATGGCTGTTCTCGTCATCGCCGAACACGACAACGCGGCGCTGTCGCCGGCAACGCGCAACACCGTCACCGCCGCGCAGGAACTTGCCAGCGGCCCGGTGCATGTGCTGGTCGCCGGGGCCGTCGCGATAGCCGAAGCCGCCGCGCATATCAGCGCAGTCGACAAGGTGCTGAGCGTCGATGCGCCGGGCTATCGCTCTGGCCTCGCTGAGCCGGTCACGGCGTTGGTGATGACCCTCGCCGCGGGCTACGACGCGATCCTTGCGCCTGCCACCACCTTCGGCAAGAACGTCGCGCCCCGCATCGCCGCGCTGCTCGATGTGGCGCAGGTGTCCGACATTGTCGCTGTGGTGGCGCCCGATACCTTCGTGCGCCCGATCTATGCCGGCAACGCGCTGGCGACAGTCCAGAGCAAAGACCGGCAAAAAGTCATCACCGTGCGCGCCACCGCGTTTGCAGCCGCGGGCGATAGCGGCGCCGCGCCAATCGAGACGATCGCCGCTGCGGCCGATCCCGAGCAATCGGCATTTGTCGGTCGCGACATCGCCAAGACCGAACGCCCCGAACTGGCCTCGGCGCGGGTGGTGGTGTCGGGCGGCCGCGGCCTCGGTTCGAAGGAGAATTTCGCGCTGATGGAAAAGCTGGCCGATGTGCTTGGTGCAGCGATCGGAGCAAGTCGCGCCGCGGTCGATGCCGGCTATGCGCCGAACGATTTCCAGGTCGGCCAGACCGGCAAGATCGTCGCCCCCGATCTCTACATCGCGGTGGGAATTTCGGGCGCCATCCAGCACCTTGCCGGCATGAAGGAATCGAAGGTCATCGTCGCCATCAACAAGGATGGTGATGCGCCGATCTTCCAGATGGCCGATTACGGTCTGGTCGGCGACCTGTTCGTCGAGCTTCCGAAGCTATGCGAGCTGCTGTCGAGCAAGTAATCCACCCGGCTCGCGCTGCAGTGGGCGAACAGGTCCGCCTTGGAGTGGAAATAGAGATAGATCGTGCCTTTGGTCACGCCGGCGACCTGGGCAATGTCGATCATCCGTGTACGCTGATAGCCGAAACGCCCAAACATATCGGCTGCCGCGGCCACGATTTCGCCGGGACGGGAGCGCTTGCGACGCTCCCAGCCCGAACGATGCGTGCGTCTGGCACCCGCCGGCATCTGGGGGGTAGCCGAAAAGGCGCAGGGAGATGCGGCGGTTTCGACAAGGCCGGGGGTGCCAGTGGCGTGGGTCATCGCATGCCTCAGCGATGACCAAGAGTGAGGAGCGGCGAGAAATCGGGGAAGGTGCCGCGCTCCTTGATTTCCGCGTCGGTCCCGATCACGCGAACCCCGGCGGGCGTGCCGTCGAACGCCGGCCAGTTGGGCAGGCCGTCCCCGTTGGGATTTCCGGTTTTCGCGAAATTGGTCCAATAGCGGATCATGCGGTCGGCAATCACCTTGTCGTCGGCGGTCCAGGCGCGCGGATCGAGCCCGAGCATGTCAAAGGCAAAGGGTATTTCGGCGCCATGTCCGGCATTGCAGCCGTAAGTGCATGGCGTCGTCGGCGCGGCGGGGCGATGGATGAAGTAGTAGACATAGGCCGGAGGCGCTTTGGCCTTCAGCTGCTGATCGGCCCAGCGATACGCCGCCAGCCCGGCGAGGTCGGTGCCCAAGCGATAGGCCGAGGTCTCCGCTTCCGCGTCGGTCCGGCCCGGATACATCGACAGCACGGTCGCTGCACTGGGGCCGAAAAATCCGTTCAGTAGCGCCTGATATTTCGCGGCGGTGATCGGCGTGCCGAGCGCGTCTTGCGCCAGATCCTTGCCTTCATCGCCATTCCAGCCGGTCAGGATCGGCACCGGATTGTGCTGCCCCGCGGCATAGCTGTGCGCCATGTCGCCGGAGATCGCGGGGCTTGTGGTGACCTCGGGATGCCAAGCTTGTTTCAGCAAGGTGTCGGCGTCCATCTTACGAAGATCGGCGACGTGGGCCGCGCCGAGCTTGGCGGTGAAATCGGAGCCCCGTTTCTCGGCCGTGGCGAGGTCGGGGATGGTATCGGTGGTGCCGCTTTGGGCAATGGCACGCTGGAACAGGCCCGCGGCCGTCGGTGTCATCGTCAGCGCCGCCACCGCGCCGCCGCCCGCCGACTGCCCGAACACGGTGACGCACTCGGGATCGCCGCCGAACGCCGCAATGTTGGCCTTGATCCATTTCAGCGCCGCGACCTGATCGAGAATGCCCTGATTGCCCGAGCTGCGGTCGGCCTCGGCGCTGAGATCGGGATGGGCAAAGAACCCGAACACTCCAAGGCGATAATTCAGCGTCACCAGGATGACGCCGTTCGCCACCAGCGCGTTGCCGGCATCGGCGCCCATCTGCGCGCCCGATCCGCCGACGAAGCCGCCGCCGTGAATCCACACCATCACCGGATATTTGCCCGGTTTTGTCGGCGCCCAGATGTTGAGACTGAGACAATCCTCGCTTTGCGGTTCCTTGATCCAGTTGACCGTCTGGCGGCAGGCCGGTCCGAACGCGACGGCTTGGCGGACGCCAGTCCACGGCGTCGGCAGCTGCGGCGCGCGCCAGCGATTGTCACCGGTCGGCGCGGCGGCATAGGGAATGCCGAAGAAGTGATTGACGTCGTTGCTGGTGGTGCCGGTGAGTGCGCCGCCCGTGACCTGCACCGGCGGCAGCGGCGTTTCGGCCGAAGCAGCAGCGAAGCAGGTTGTCAGCAGGAATGCAGCGGCGATGTGCGATCGAATTTTCATGATGTGCTTCTTTCGATGAAACGAAAAGCCTCATTCATAACGCAAGGCATGGATGGGATTGGCGCGGGCGACCCGCAAGGCGTGGCCGATGACCGTGGCCCAGGCGATGATCAGCGCCACTACGCCCGCAACCGTGAAGTAGAGCGGGTTGAGGTCGATGCGATAGGCGAAGCCGGCGAGCCAGCGGTCGAGATAGTACCAGGCGACCGGCCATGCGATGATGTTGGCGAACAGCACCGGCACCGAGAACTGCCACAACAGCAGCCGCACGATGTCGGCGTTGGTCGCGCCCATCACCTTGCGGATGCCGATTTCCTTGGTGCGGCGATCGACGACGAAGGCGGCCAGTCCGAACAGGCCGAGGCAAGCGATCAGCACCGCGATGGTGACGAACGCCGCCAGCAGCGCGCCCTGGCGTTCGGCATCGGCGTAAAGCGCATTGAATTTCTCGTCCACGAATGAGCGCGAGATCGGCGTCGTCGGAACGAAGCGGCGCCAAGTGTGGTCGATGAAATCGACCGCTTCCGGAATGTGGCCGCCCTTGACGCGTACCGACAGCCAATCGGTGTGGTTGGGATTGTAGTAGTAGACCGTCGCCTTGGTCGTGACGGCTTGCGCGCCCTGGAACAGCGCATTGTGCACCACGCCAACGATGGTCGCGTGGGAGCCGACCAGATCGATGGATTTTCCGATCGCGTTTTCGGGTGTGAAACCGAAGGCGCGTGCTGCGTCCTCGTCGACGATGATGTTTTTGTTGTCTTCGAGACCGCTGCCGGAATTGACGTCAGTGCCGCGGTCCTCCGAGAACTGGCGCCCCGCCACCAGCTTGATGCCATAAAGCGTGAAGAAATCCGGCGATACCGACATGCTCTGCATGGCGATCTTCTGTGCGTTGCCCTGAACGTGGGCAAAGTTGAGCTCGCGGAAATCAGAGTCCGCCGGCACGGTGATCGACAGCGCGGTGCCGGCAACGGCGGGGCCGTCGGCAAGCGCGCGCATCAGGCTCTTGCGACCTTCAGCGGAGAGCTGCGACTGGCGCAAGTCGACCACGACCATGTTGTCGCGGTTGAAGCCGGGGTCCATGTGGCGCGCATAATCGATTTGCACATAGATCACCAAGGCGGCGATGCCGAGGCCGATCGACACGGCGAACTGGAACACCACCAGCGCCTGGCGCAGCAGGCCAGACCGCGACGGGTTTTCGGCAGCCGGGCGCAGGGCGGCGGCAGGCCGGAATCCGGACAGAACCAGCGCCGGATACAATCCGCCCAATGCACCGCAGGCGAGCGCCACCAACAGGGTGCCGAGCACGAACGGCCAGTTTTCGACGTAGTCGAGCGTGATGGCGTGGCCGAGCAGGCCGCCATAGAGCGGCAGCAGGATTTCCGCAGCTGCCAGCGCGAAGCCGAGCGCGACCAGCGCCATCAGCACGGATTCGACGAGGAACTGGGTCACGAGCTGCCGGCGCGTGGCGCCAACCACTTTGCGCAACCCGACTTCGCGACTGCGCAGGAACGCGCGCGCCGTCGCCAGATTAGTGAAATTCACGCAAGCGATCATCAAGATGAGGGCCGCGATGGCCGCAAAGCCATAGACGATCGCTTTGCTGTTGCCCGGCTTCATGCCGCGGCGAAGGTCGGCGGTCAGGTGCACGTCGCGCAGCGGCACTGCGTCGGCGTTGACCAGCTTGTCCATCGAGTTGTGGAAGACGGTGGCCAGCGCCTGGCGCAGCTCGGGCGGCAGATGGCGCGCGAACAGGCCGGGGACGGCGGCGTGGATCACGCTCGGATCGGTGCCGGGTGCAAGCCGGACATAGGTCCAAGCCGGAAAGGTCGACCAATCGCGCGCCGATTGGCCGGGCGAGGGTGGCGGCGGCATATAGGGAACGAAGACATCGCCGGCGAACTGGGTATTGTAGGGCAGGTCGTGCATGACGCCGGTCACACGCCGCGCCACGCCGTCGAACACCAGTGTCTTGCCGATCGGATCGCCGCCACCGAAATATTTCGTCACCGCAGTCTCGGACAGCACGACGGAATCCGGCTGCTGCAGCACGGTCGCCGGATCGCCGCTGATCAACGGCAGGCGGATGAAGGTGAAGAAGTTGCGGTCGACGACGTTGATTCCTTCCAGGAAGCGCCGATGGCCGGCTTCGACCGTCTGGCCGCGCCTGAGAATCCGGGTCTGATCGGCGACGCCTGTGGTTTCGGCCACCAGTGCCGGACCGAGCGGAACTGGGGCGGCACCGTTGTTGACGGGTTCCTGACCGGGAAGCTGCCAGGTGATCTCGATGCGATACAGCCGCTCGCCGTCTTTCAGCCAGTTGTCGAACGACAATTCCTGCTGGACATAGAGGCCGATCAGGATGGCCGCGGCCAGCGCCACCGCCAATCCGGCGACATTGATGAAGCTGTAGAGCTTGTGGCGAAGCGCATTGCGGATCGCGACGGTGAGATAATTCCAGAACATCAGCGTTTTCCTCAGGCCGAGCGCATCACGTTTTCGGCAACGATGGTGCCGTCGAACAGGGTGACGATGCGGTGGGCATATTCCGCATGCGGATGGGAGTGGGTCACCATCACGATCGTCGTGCCGTCCTGGTTGAGCTCGGTCAGAAGCTGCATGACCTCCTCGCCGTTGGCGGAATCGAGGTTGCCGGTCGGTTCGTCGGCGAGGATCAGTTTCGGCTGGGCGACGACGGCGCGGGCGATGGCGACGCGCTGCTGCTGGCCGCCGGAAAGCTGCTGCGGCATATGCCGGGCACGATGGGCGATGCCCATCCGCTTCAGCGCCTCCTTGACCCGGCGCCGGCGTTCGCGCACCGGGACATCGCCGTGATAGAGCAGCGCCAGCTCGACGTTTTCGAAGACGTTGAGTTCGTTGACGAGGTTGAAGCTCTGGAACACGAAGCCGAGGGCCGATTTGCGCAAAGCCGAAAGTTGCGCCTCTGGCCACTGCGCGATGCTCTTGCCGTCGAACCTGTATTCGCCGCCCGACGGCTGGTCGAGCATGCCGATGACGTTGAGCAGCGTGGACTTGCCGCAACCGGACGGTCCCATGATGGCGACGAATTCACCCGGCTTGACGTCGAGATCGATGCTGCGCAGTGCGGTGGTTTCAACCTCGGCAGTGCGATAGACCTTGTTGAGCTTCTTGAGGCTGATCATGGGGGTGCTTCCGTTGTTCATTTGGATTGGAGTTCGACGCGATCGATGTTCTGGTAGGCGGCATAGCTCGAAACGATGACGCGGTCGCCGGGTTCAAGTCCGTCCAGCACTTCGATGTATTCGGGATTGCGGCGACCGAGGTGGATGGCGCGGCGCACGGCGGTCTTGCCGTTCTTTGGCAGCACGAAGGCCCAATTGCCGCCGGTATCCTGATAGAAAGGGCCGTTCTGGATCAGCATCGCCTTGGTCGCGCCGCCGAGTTCGAGCCTGAGGTCGACCGCCTGGCCATTGTGCACGCCGGACGGCGCGGCGCCGGAGAACACCAGATCGACCTTGAAGGTGCCGTTGGCGACCTGCGGATAAACCTTGCTGACGACCGCCTTGTAGTCGCGGCCGTTGATGGTCGGCAGGGCCTGCTGGCCGGCGCGGACGCGGCCGAGATAGAATTCGTCGACCTGGGCGGTGAGCTTGAAGCGGTCGAGCGAATCCACCTGACCCAGCACCGCGCCCGCCGCCTTCGATTGGCCGACTTCGGCATCGAGCGCAGTCAGCTGGCCATCGACCGGGGCGCGAATGGTGAGCGAGTCGATGCTTTGCCGCGCCGCGTCGAGGTTGGTATCGAGCCGCGTCAGCATGTTCTTCAATTGGGCGAGCTGTTCGTGGCGGATCTGTTCCATGCGGGTGTGCGAGGTTTGCGCCGCGTCGCGGATTTTCAGCTGATTGGCGAGCTTGCTCTTGTCCTTTTCATAGGTCGCCGTCGGCAGCGCGTTGGCTTCCAGGAGGCGCTGATCGCGCTGCAGGTCTGCGGTCAGGGTTTCGACCTGGAATTCGATGTCGAGCAGTTCCTTTTGGTGATTGAGGCGCGTCTGTTCCAGCTGAAGTTCGGTGTTCTGCACTTCGCTCATCTGGCGCGCGGTTTCGGTTTCCTGCGAGGCGACTTCGAGCTGCAGCTTGGGATTGGCGAGCAACAGGATGGGCTGTCCGGCCTTCACCTGGGTGCCGTCTTCCACCAGCACCGCTTTGATCGTGCCACCCTGGTCGGTGGTGAGGTAATGCGTCGTGAACGGCGCCACCGTACCGCGGATCGCGGCGAAGTCCTCGAACATGCCGGTGGTGACGGTGCCGACCGTGACCCGGTCTTCCGGCACGCGATAGACCCGGCCGCCACCGCCCAGCATCAGCCACGCGGCGCCGATCACCACCACCAGTCCGGCCAGCCCATACGGCCAATAGCGCTTGAGGCGGGAGCGGTCGGGCAGGACCCGGTCCATGGCGGAAAGGTCGTCGTCGAGGTCGGGTTTCAGCGGGCGGTCCATGTGCGTCCCCATCAGCAATGCCAGCCTTGGGGGCAAGGGACGTGCCGCTCCGCCACGCCCATAACTTCAAGGGTTTAGGGTGAAGATCGTTCACTTTTGTTGGCCGGAGGCGTACACCTGTCCGCCAGGTGTTCGAATCCGGACAGTCGATGCCCCCAGCTTTTCCCAGCTCCGCCCGCATTCTGGTCGTCGACGACGAGGAGGACATCCTTCTCGCCGCACGGCTTTTGCTCAAGCGCCACTTCGCCTCCGTGGAAACCTTGCGCGATCCCGCGCTGCTGCCCGATCGCGTTCGGAGCGGCGCCTTCGACGTGCTGCTGCTTGACATGAATTTTGCACGCGGTGCCGACGATGGCACGGAAGGACTGTCATGGCTGGGCAAAGTGCTGGCGATTGATCCGCAGACCGTCGTCGTGCTGGTGACCGCACATGGCGACATGGAGCTGGCGGTGCGCGCGATGAAACACGGCGCTGCGGATTTCGTGGTGAAGCCGTGGGAGAACGAGCGCCTGATCGCGACGCTGTTGTCCGCGGCCAATCTGCGGCGCGCCAGTGCGGAAGCGGCGGAACTGCGCACGCGCCAGCGCGGGCTCGTGGCGGCTGGCCAGTCGGAACTGGCGATGGTCGGGGCGTCGCCGGCAATGCGGCGGGTATTCGATCTGATCCGCCGCGCCGCGCCGACCGATGCCAACGTGCTGATCCTGGGCGAGAACGGCACCGGCAAGGAGCTGGTGGCGCGCGAGATTTATCGCCAATCGCGGCGGGCCAACGAAGTGTTCCTGCGGGTAGACCTCGGCAGCTTGTCGGGCGCGCTGTTCGAAAGCGAGCTGTTCGGCCACAAGCGCGGCGCCTTCACCGACGCCAAGGACGATCGCACCGGCCGCTTCCGCGCCGCCACCA
This sequence comes from Rhizomicrobium sp., assembly GCF_056722145.1. Lineage (NCBI taxonomy): Bacteria > Pseudomonadati > Pseudomonadota > Alphaproteobacteria > Micropepsales > Micropepsaceae > Rhizomicrobium > Rhizomicrobium sp. The sequence continues at coordinate 8,744 of NZ_JBWZET010000356.1, forward strand.
GTGGAACGCTGTTTCTCGACGAGATCGGCAATGTGCCGCTGCATCTGCAAGCCAAGCTGTTGACCGCCCTGGAGCGCGGCGAAGTCGTGCCGGTGGGCAGCGACCGCGCCGAGCGGATCGACGTGCGCCTGATCTCGGCAACCAACATGCCGCTGCACCAGTTGCGCGACGAGCAGGTGTTCCGCTCCGATCTGCTCTATCGCGTCAACACGGTCGAGATCACGCTGCCGCCGCTGCGCGAGCGCCGCGAGGATATTCCGCTGCTGCTTGAGCATTTCATCGCGATCTACACCCAGAAATATAACATGCCGCGGCGGCGGCTCACGGCGGCGGCCCTCGACCGGCTGTGTGCCTACGATTGGCCCGGCAATATCCGCGCCCTGCGCCACGCCGTCGAACGCGCCGTGATCTTGAGCGAAGGAGCGGTGTTCGAGGCCGACGATTTCTCCCTCAACGCCGAGCGGCACGCTGCGCCGCCCGCGGCCGAACTCGATCTCGACAGCCTGGAGCGCGATGCCATCAGCAAGGCGCTGGTGCAGAACAAGGGCAATGTCAGTCGCGCCGCGCAGGCGTTGGGATTGACCCGCGCCTCGCTTTACCGGCGGATGCAGAAGCATGGTCTATAGCCGCTTCCGTGCCGGCGTGGCGGCTCGCGCCGCGCTGTTATGCGCCACCTTCGTCGGGCTGGCGTGGGTGCTGCTCGCAACCCGATGGTATGCGACCGGCATGCTGCTGGCCGCTGCCGCCGGCCTGCAAGTCTGGCTGCTGATCCGCTTTGCCGAGAGCGCCAACCGCGATGTGGCGCATTTCCTCGATGCGCTGTCGTTCGACGACGTGTCGCAGGATTTCGCGCGACTGGCGCAAGACCCGGCCACGTCGGAACTCGGGCAGGCGATGACGCGCGTGCTCGATAGCCTGCGCCAGAGCCGCACCGAACGCGAGGAGCAGTCGCGCTATCTGAAGACCTTGATGGCGCATGTGCCGGTGGCGCTGATTGCGCTCGACGAGGGCGGCGGGGTGGATTTCCTCAATCCGGCGGCGCATCGCCTGTTTGGGACGCGGCTGAAGCAGGTTGCGGAGTTCAGCCGCTTTGGTGAGGCGTTCGCGGCGGGATTGGCGGCGATCAAGCCGGGCGAAACGGCGCTGTTGCGGCTTGAGCGCCCGTCACGACCGCTGCATTTGAAGGTCGTGGCGACCGAGATCGTGGTGCACAGCGGGCGCCGCCGCATCGTCTCGCTCACCAATATCGCCAGCGAATTGAGTGCGCAGGAACTGGCCGCCTGGCAGACGGTGATCCGTACCATGGCGCACGAGGTGATGAACTCGCTGACGCCGTTGTCGTCGCTGGCGGGCACGGCGCACGAGCTGGTGCGCGATGTTCATTCGCGATTGCCTGAGGGCGATCCCAATGCGCCGCCGCTCGGCGATGCGGTGGACGCGCTCGAAATCGTGGCCCGGCGCAGCGAGGGCTTGATGCGGTTCGTGCAGAGCCATCGCCGCTTAACCCATCGCTTCACCGCTAAACCGGAAACGCTGTCGGTGCGGCGGGTGTTCGTGCGGCTGCACAGTCTGCTGGCCGCTGATCTTGAAGCCGCCGCGATCGATTTTCGGATGACGGTCGAACCCGACCTGCTCGATGTCACCGCCGACGCCGATCTGCTCGATCAGATGCTGATCAATCTGTTGCGCAACGCCATGGACGAGTTGCGCGGACGGGCGGGCGCTCAGGTGACACTGTCGGGGTGCCGCGACGGGCTCGGCCGCCTTGTGATTTCGGTCGCGGACAACGGCCGCGGCGTTCCGCCGGCGTTGCGCGAGAAGGTGTTCGCGCCGTTCTATACCTCGAAGCCGCAGGGCTGCGGTGTCGGCCTGACGCTGGTCAAGCAGATCGCGATGCTGCACGGCGCCGATGTCTATGTCGGCGAAACCGAAGGTGGCGGCGCCACCTTCAGCCTGCGCTTCTGAGGCCGCCTCATGCCGCGTGGCTGCCGGGTTTGTAGCTGTGACTGCCGCTGTTCACGATACGATCGCGCGGCAGCACTTCGCCGGGGCGATAGGTCGGACCGTGGCGAAGACGCGCGTAAAGCGCAGCGAAATCCTTGGCGGTCTCGGCCAGCAGCGCGTTGAACGACGGAATGACGAAATAGCTCTCCTGGAAATCGTCGATGCGATACTCGGTGCGCATGACGCGTTCAAGGTCGAAGCCGATGCGGTTGGGCGACGGGCTTTCCAGCGCGTAAACCGATTCCGCCCGTGACGAGACAATGCCGGAGCCGTAAATGCGCAGGCCCTCCGGCGTTTCGATCAGCCCGAATTCGACCGTGTACCAATAAAGCCGCGCGAGATTCTTCAAGGCGCCGAATTCGGCGAGCGCGCGCTGGCCGCCTTTGCCGTAGGCCTGAAGGTAATCGGCGAACATCGGATGGGCCAGCATCGGCACATGGCCAAACACGTCGTGGAAAACGTCAGGCTCCTCGATGTAATCGAGCTGCTCGGGCTTGCGGATGAAACGCCCGGCGGGAAACCGTCTCGCCGCGAGATGATCGAAGAAAACCTCATCCGGCACCAGCGACGGAACCGCCACCACGCGCCAACCGGTCTCCGCGTCCAGCCGGTCCGACAGGCGTTCGAAATCGGGAATGCG
>NZ_JBWZET010000357.1:0-2287 GCF_056722145.1 Rhizomicrobium sp.
GCTACAATCCATCGGATATACGAGAAATGGGGAAACCTCCCGCAGGCTTCAAGGGGAGTTTTGCGGGTGCGACAAATTGAACAAAACGAATACAAGTCAGAGGGTTGGGATTTTGGGTGGTGAGAGTGCGTGGCGATCTCGCCATTGCGCCGCACCCCCTCCGTCGCTTTCAGCGACACCTCCCCCGCTATCCAGGCTTGGTCCCAGGCTTTGGGGGTGGAGAACCGCGGGGGAGGAAAGGGTGGGGGCAAACAAAAACGGCGGACCCTGCGGCCCGCCGTTTCCAAATTGGCTGTGAGGCCGGCTCAGGCGGTCGCGAAGTCTTGGATTTCGACTTGCGGCGCCAGCTGGTTGACGACGTCCGGCGAGGCCAGGCCCGTGCCGGGGGAGAGCAGGGCGGCGCAACCGCCGGCGATCGCCATGCGGAACGCGTCCTTCAATCCCTTGCGCTGGGCCAGCGACACGATCAGCAGGGCGACGAAGCTGTCGCCGGCACCGACCGTCCCGCGCACCTGGACCGGCGGCGGCTTGGCGTAAATGGAAATGTCGCGACTGATCAGCATGGCGCCATCGGCCCCCATGGTGAGGGCGACGATCTCGGCCTTGCCGTTGATCACCAGATTCTTCGCCGCGTCGTGGCAGGCCTGATGATCGGGCTCCTCGCCGAGCAGGTCGGTGAACTCCGACAGGCTCGGTTTGACGAGATAGCAGCCGACGTCCAGGGCGTGCTTCAGCGGCGGGCCCGAGGTGTCGAGCACGAGGCGCGCGCCGCCGGAAACCCGCAAGTTGCGGGCAAGGCGGGCATAGAAATCGTGCGGCACGCCGCGCGGCAGCGAACCCGAAGCGACCGAGAACCCGCTCGACGAGGCGGCGGTCGTCAGGCCGAGGCCGGCCGTCCACTCCTCTTCACCGAGCGTCGGGCCCGGCATCACGAAACGGAACTGCTGGCCGGTCGACAGATCGTTGGCCGTGAAGTTGGCGCGGCAGTCGCGTGCGATCATGAACGACTGATGGCGCACCTCTTCGGCCGCAACCAGACGCTCCAGCATGTGGCCAGACGGCCCGCCCATCGGAAAAATGGCCAGCGGTTCGGCGCCAAAGCGCTTCAACACGCGCGCCACGTTGATGCCGCCGCCGCCAGGATCGCGTCGCGTTTTGAGCGCACGCATCTTGTGTTCGGTCATCATTTCCTTGACCGACACACCCATGTCGATGGCCGGGTTCATCGTAAGAGTTACAATGTTCTCGGTCTTCATTCCCTTCCTCTCGAGGCCGTCCCCCCCCGGATGACAGCCCTGTCGGTGGTCCGGATAACATATCAAAGCGGGCGCTTGTATGAGGACGAGGACCTATTCTTTAGGATTTAAGGTCACAGCCGCACGCAAGCCACCGGATTTCGCCTTCTTCGGAGGCAAACCGGCCGAGATTGTGGCAGGCTCGCGCAAGATACGGTCGCCATGATGTCGCGGTCACTGTAAACAAATCGCGAATCGCGCACCACGGGAGAGGCCCATGATTCGCACGGTCATCGTTTCTGCGACACTGGTTCTTGCGATGGTAGTGAGCGGGGCCGAGGCCAAGCACCGGGTGAAGCCGGTGCCGCTGGCGGCACAGACGGGAACGATCGAGTCGGTCGTCACGACCGCCGTCGTGCCGCTCGCGGCCCTCACATCGGCGTGGACTCAGTACGGCCCGACCGGCGCCTTGGAAGCCCGCGCGGTCGTCAAAGGCGAATACTGCCCGCGAATGGCACTTGATCTGAGAATTGTCAGCATGACGCCGCGCGCCGCCCGCGACGCCAATTTCCTGCTGTTGTGTGCAGCCGGGATTCCAGCGGGCACCAAACAGGCGGCGCTCGTCTTTCCTGATCTTGAGCACGTTCCGGCGTTTCCCGAAGGCGGTCTTCGCAACGATATAGTGCCCCTTCCCGTCCCCATCGCCGATCCGCAGCGGATTGTGGTGTTCGGCGATACCGGCTGCCGCATCAAGGGGACGGCGCTACAGGATTGCTCCGATCCGGACCAATGGCCGTTCGCGCGCATTGCGGCGGAGGCGGCGAAACTCAAGCCCGATCTCGTCATCCACGTCGGCGATTATCTCTATCGCGAAAACGCCTGTCCGGCGAATTTTGCCGGCTGCCAGGGCACGCCGTTCGGCGATAACTGGCCGACCTGGGATGCCGATTTCTTTGCCCCCGCCAAACCGCTGCTGGCGGTGGCGCCGTGGGTGATCGTGCGCGGCAATCACGAAGACTGCCAGCGGGCCGGGCTTGGCTTCTTGCGGTTGC
>NZ_JBWZET010000358.1:0-12115 GCF_056722145.1 Rhizomicrobium sp.
CCGGCACCGCCAAATCGGCCGACCGGATCGCGCTGACGGGCGCCAATCGCGGGGTCTATTTCCAGACCAACGTCGCCGGCCAGTATACCTTCAGCGTCTGGGTCAAGCTGGTCAGCGGCGCCGGCAATCTGACCGTCCAGTACTACAGCGGTTCGACCGATAAGGAGATCCAGCAGACCGTCGTCGCCAACGGCACCTGGCAGCGCGTCAGCGTCACCTTCACCGCCGACGGCAACGCCAACAGCAATGTCGCCATCATGCACGCGACCGGCCAGACCGCCACCGGCACCTTCGAATTGTGGGGCGCGCAACTCAATACCGGTGCAACGCCACAGACCTATGTGCCAACCACCGGCGCGCCGGTTTCGACCACGGTGGCAACCACCGTGCCGGTGACGGTCGGTTCGACCCTGACGGTGAATGTCACCGAACCAGCCGTCAGCAGCGGCGCCCCGCCGGTCGCGGCTGGCGACAGCGCACTAACGACTGTTGCCGCCACGACGCCAACGACCGGCAACGTCTTAAGCAACGACAGCGATCCCGCCGGCCTGCCGCTGAGCGTGGCGACGGTCAACGGCCAAGCTGCCAATATCGGCGCGACCATCGCCGGAACCTATGGCTCACTGGTGCTGCATGCCGACGGCAGCTACAGCTATGTCGTCAACCCAACGGCCGCGAACCTCGTCGCCCCCGGCCAGACCGTCACCGACACCTTCCAATACAGCATCGGCGACGGCACCAATTACACCCAAAGTGTTCCCGTCATCAGCGCGCAGAACCTGATCCTGCAATCGGAAGGCTTCGACGATCCGACCTGGGTGCCGTTCTCCAACGGCGGCACGGCGCCGACAATCGCCACCAACGTCGACAGCGGCCCCACCGGCGGCGCCGCCACGGCCGATGCCATCACCCTGGCCGGCGCCAGCCGCGGCCTCGCCTTCCAGACCAATGTCGGGGGCCAATACACCTTCAGCGTCTGGGTCAAGCTGGCGAGCGGCGACGGCAATCTCACCATTCAATATTACGGCGCCGGCACCAACACGGTGGCGCAGCAAACCGTCGTCGCCAACAGCACCTGGCAGCGCGTCAGCGTCACCTTCAATGGCGATGCCAATACCAACAGCATCGTCGCGATCCTGCATGGCGGCGACCAGAGCGCCACCGGCACCGTCGAATTGTGGGGCGCGCAGCTCAATCCGGGAGCGACGGCGCAGACCTATGTGCCGACTGCGGGTCATCGCGACATCCAGTTCACCAGCACGCCGACGACGCCGGTTCCGACCGCCGACCTCGTTGTGTCGGTCACCGGCGCCGACCCAAGCTCGATTGCGCCCGACACGCTGACCTTCGCCGGCGGCACGCAAGGCGTCACCGTCAATCTCGCGACCGATCAGTGGTCGCACGTCACCAGCGTGTTGCCGCTGGGCGATTCCATCACTTATGGCTGGACCGCCGTCGACTATGCGCAGGGCCAGACCAACACCGAGGACGGCTATCGCGGCCCGCTGTGGTGGGATTTCGCCGGCCAGTCGAGCCTTGTCAATTTCGTCGGCCCGAACACGTCGGGCGATGCGCTGCTGCCGTCGCAAAGCCACGCCGGCTATCCGGGCTGGCGCTCCGATCAGATCGCGGCGCTGCTGCCCAACATGCTGGCGACCTATCACCCCGACGCCGTGCTCTTGTTCGCCGGTACCAACGACATCTTCCAGGAAATGACGCCGGCGTCGCACGTCGCCGACAGCATCAGAGAGATGATCGAGGATGTCAGCACCTTGAGCCCCGGCACCCACATTTACGTCGCGACCTTGACGCCGATCAATCAGGCGGTTGGCCAGGGCACGCGACCGCCGGGCCAGCCCGACGATTCCCAGATGGTGGCCGTCGTCAATCAGGCGATCGCCGCAACCGTTGCCGCCATGGCTGCCGCCGGCGCCAATGTCAGCCTGGTCGACATGTCGAACATTCCGCTCAGCGAGATCGCCGACGCCGCCCACCCAACCCCGACGGGATACGCCGATGTCGCGCAGAATTTCTACAACGCCATCCTGGCGCAGCAGCCGATCGTCGCCGGCACGCCGGGCGGCACCGCCAACGCCATCGCACCCGGCGTGACGACGGTGATCGGCTCCAACGCCAACGATCTGTTGATCGCCGGCAGCGGCAACGACATTTTGTCGGGCGGCGGCGGCAACGACCGCCTTGTCGCCGGCAGCGGCACCGACATTATGAGCGGCGGCAGCGGTTTCGATCAGTTCGTCTTCTCGCCGTCCGCGGGAAGCGCAACCATCACCGACTTCAGCCTCACCGATGGCGACCAGATCGAGCTCGACGGCATCGCCGGCCTGACCCAGTTCTCTCAGCTCAGCAGCTATATCCAGCAGATCGGCTCGGATACGGTGATCAACCTTTCGGCGTTCGGTGTGGCAACGTCGATCACCCTGCAGAATTTCCAAGGCATACTGACGGCAAGCAATTTCCTGTTCCCGACATGAACATTCGCCCGGACATTGCGGCGGAGGCGGGTGCAGTTGCGCCAAACGCGATCACGCGCGGCCCCAACGCGACGGCTTGGGTCACTGCATAGCGGCGATCGGGTGAGGGATTCTATAATTAAGTATTATGTCCCCTATTTCCCGTATTTCCAGTTAATTACGCCAAGTCTGCTTCAATTTCTGGTCGAACCACATTTCAACGACATCATCGACGGGCATCCTGGACCTAAATTTCCAGAGATCGCTGTGATTGTTGTCAAAGGCCCATTGTTTGAATGCTGAGTAGCTTGGGTCCGATTTATCCTCTTCGGCAGTGAGAGTGCCGTACCAGGTGGTGCAAAGCGACCGAATCGCTTTCTCGGATTCCGGCTTTGACATCGCTCCCTCCCGCAGTCACCGAGCTATCCCAATTGGATTGTATCAGAAATATGGGCCGTGTTGCTGCACAGGCGACTTCGCCTGTCTACTGAAGATAACCACCATGTATTGGAGAATTATTGGACTGAAAGACCGTTCTTGGTTCCAACCTCTTGAAAAGATTGGCGCTCCCAACCGGACTCGAACCGGTGTTTCAGCCTTGAGAGGGCCGCGTCCTAACCGCTAGACGATGGGAGCGAAGCGGAGGGGGAGGCTTATACGGGGGGGCGGGCTCCGGTTCAAGCGGGCCCTGGAGCGAAATCGCACCCCCTCGCCGGACGTGCGCCTACCCCGCCGGGTGGGCTTTGGCCCAGGTTTGATAGGCCTTCAGCGCCTTGGCCGGGCTGGTGACGTAGAAATTGTAGCCGTTGCGGCGTTCCAGCGACAAATCGTTCATGTCATCGTGCAGGGTCTTGTCGCGGTCGGCGAACACGCCCTTGGCGCTGTCGGGATCGATGAACCGGGGCCACAGCAGCGCGGCGCCGGGCTTGGCCACCAGGCGGCGGCCGTCGGGATCCGATTTGGGCGTCATCGCGTGATCGGCCACCGCCGCGCTCTTGAGGAAGGCGATGCCGCCATGGATCGCCCGCTGCAGCTCGGGCGCGGGATCGGGAAGGCTCATCAAATAGACCAGCAGCGCGGCACTTTCGTCGGAGGCGAGCAGCGGCGGCTCGAAATTGCGCGCCGAGCACGGCTTCAGGGTGAGCGCGTCGTGCTGCTGGCCCCAGATCGTCAGCGTGCCGGCGGCATTCTTCACCTGCGTTTGCAGGATGATCGCCAGCGCCCGCTTGGCCGAAGCCGCCGCCGCGGCGCGCAGTTCGCCCGGCACAAAGGAGAATTCGTCGTCCTTGTTGGTGGCGACGTCGGTCATCACGGTGGCGGCGAGCGTCACGGCATCGTCGTTGTAGGTGATGGCGTCGTGATAGCCCCCTTCCAGCGGCCACACCTGCGGCCAGCCGCCGTTCGGCATCTGCGCGGCGAAGAGATAGCGCAAGCCCTTCACGAAGGCGGCGCGATAGGGCGCATCCTCGCCGTCCGGCAGTGCCTTGATCACGCGGGCGAGGAAAAACAGCTCGGTGGTGGTGGCGTTGTTGTCGAAGGTGCCGACGTAGTTCCAATCCTTCTCGCGCGGGATGTCGTAATCGGCCTTGGCGAGGAAGGCTGAGATATTGTCGGGCACATAGGCCTGCCCTTTGAGGCGCAGCGGACCGCTGCGGTCGTGGTTCTTGCCCCAGCCGCCGGCCGGTGTCTGGAACGAAACGATGTTGTCGGCGACATGGCGCGCCTCGGGACCGCCATACCAGGCGGCATCCTGGTCGAGCGGCATCGAGGCGTCATGAGCGTGCTCGGCTGGCGGCGGCGGCACATGCGCGACGCCCTTGCGTTCGGCCGCGAGTGCCGCCTTGTCGGCCTTACGTTGCGCCTCGGAGCGCTGGAGATAGGCCGTCCAGGCGTCGCGTTCGGACGCCGGGAGCGTGGCGATGCGCTTCACGCTGATCGCTTCGGCGGGAACGTTGTGGCCGATCACGGCGGCGCCGGCGGTCGTCCCGACGAGGACGAGACCGAGCAACAGGACACGCAGCTTCATGGTCAATTCCGGATGGTTAGCGGTTGCAACGCGGCGCCCTCGAACGCCGCAATCGCGTCGTTGACACCGGTGGCAATGATAACCCAGACGAAGCCGTCAGGACAGCCGTTGGCGCGGTCGCGGGGGCTGGGCTCGGCCTGCCCGCCCGGATGGGAGTGATAGCAGCCAACCACCGCCCGCCCCGTGCCGCGCAAGGCCCGCTGCAACGCGAACTGGGCCGCCGGATCAATCGCGAAGGCGTCGTCGGCCTGCGACAGATTGGCGGCAGGATGCAGCGCCGTGACGGTGACATCGGCGCCATCGCGGACCCCTTCCAGCAGGCCGCAGACTTCGCGCGGATAGCCGGCGCGGGCGGCGGCGTAGAGCGCATCACGAAGCGGCGGCGGGAGGATCAGCAACGAGCCCCCTTCGCCCCCTCGCATGTGAAAGGTGTCATGGCCCGCAACTGCGGGCCATCCAGGTCACGCGAGCGCAATCGCCTCAGAAAAGGTCGAAGTCTCCAAGGCAAAAATCTCGCCACACGACCTGGGTCGCCCGCATTTGCGGGCGATGACACCGAGTGTGTCAGCGCATATGCGTTTCCTTCGCCCTGCGGGGGAGGAAAGGCCGACATCACTTCGGGGCTTCGCCGTGGATGCGGGCGACGATCGAGCCGTCGTCGGTGTCGAGCACCCAGATTTCGTCGTCGGTAGCCGAGCGCACATGCAGGATGAGCCGCCCCGGCTGGGTGTCGCTCGACAGGATGCGATAGCCGGGCGCCAGCGTCATCGACATCGGCTTCTTGGCAGCCGGTGCCGGCGGCGCCGCATGGTGGCCCCAACCGGCGGAAATGCCGTAGATGATGACGAGGATCGCCACCACGATTGCCACGCCGAGACCGATGGCGGTTGCCCTGGCGAGGCGATAGGTTTGATCCGATTTGGCAACGGTTGGTGATTCAGTGCTCGGTGAGTTGAAAAGTTCAGGCACACTATCCTCCACGGGTGCGGGCGTTCGGACCGTCGAAGTGGCGGCAGAGGCGGCAGGCGAGCGCCTGGATCGCTTCCTCGCGGGTGTCGTATCCGACATGAGCCGCTCCCGTTTGCGTCAATTGATCGATGAAGGCCGCGTTGCGCTGTGCGGCGCGACCAGCGCCGGGGACTTAACGATAAAAGACCCCAACCACAGGGTCAAACCGGGCGAGCAGTACAAAGTCAATGTCCCTGAAGCCGCCCCCGCCGAGCCGCTCGGCCAGGACATCCCGCTGACGGTCGTTTACGAGGACGACGACGTCATCGTGATCGACAAGCCGGCCGGGCTGGTTGTGCATCCCGCTGCCGGCAATCCGGACGGGACCCTGGTCAACGCCTTGATCGCCCATTGCGGCGCGTCGCTGAAAGGCGTCGGCGGCGAAATCCGGCCCGGCATCGTCCATCGTCTCGACAAGGACACCACCGGCCTGTTGGTGGCGGCCAAGAACGAACGCGCCATGGCGAGCCTCGCCAAGCAGTTCGCCAATCACACCATCGAGCGCGCCTATCACGCCGTGGTGTGGGGCTCGCCGCGCCTTGGCGAAGGGCGGATCGAAACCCAGATCGGGCGCAATCCCTTCGATCGCAAGCGCATGGGCGTGATGCGCCAGGGCGGCAAGGAGGCGGTGACGCGCTATCGCGTCGTGGAACGTTTCGGCGAGCCGGCCCGCCCGATCGCCTCGCTGGTGGAATGCCGCCTGGAGACCGGGCGCACCCACCAGATCCGCGTCCACCTCACCCACCTCGGCCATCCGCTGATCGGCGATCAGACCTATGGCCGGGCCCGGCAGGCGCCGCGGGCGAAAACGCCGCAGCAGGCCGAAGCCCTCCAGCTCGTCAGTGATTTTCCCAGGCAAGCCCTGCACGCGCGCGTGATCGGCTTCCAGCATCCCTCCTTGCACAAGACCATCCGTTTTGAATCCGTTTACCCACCCGACATGGCGGAATTGATAGAAGCACTGCGCAGCCTCTGAATGAGGCCGGGGGAAAGGGACATCGATGGTAAAAGTGATCACCGGCGACGAAGAACGCGTTGATCCCCGCCAACCCGAAGGGGCGCTGGCCGAATTCTATCGCGCCTTCAACAGCCGCGATCTCGCGCTGATGGAGCAGAACTGGGCCGGCGACGAAGCCGTGCTTTATCACGAACTTGGCGGCGTCCGGTACGGCTGGACCGAAATCCGCGAACTCTATGAGCAAACGCTGCTGGCGAGCCCCGCCGGCGTGCTGATGACCTTCCACGACTATCGCATCGACCGCTTCAGCGACACCGCATTCTTCGCCTACGGGCTCGAACGAGGGCTTCTCAGGACCCAGGCCGACGTGCTCGAATTTCGCATCCGCGCAACCCGCATTTTCGGCTGGCGCGGCGGCCGCTGGCGCCAGATACACCATCATGGCTCGATCGAGGAACCGGAACTGCTGGCCAACTACCTGGCGCTTGTCCTCACCGGACAAACAGCACCGGCGTATGGCGGCGCTTGAAAAAGCCAAAGTCGTCCCTACATGAGACTCGACTCCTGCTTGGGAGTACGGTTGCATTAACGTTGGGCGGAGACGGCGGTAACTTTATCCGGGCTCTCCAAGTGCTTACAGTATGCTTGCCGGCCGGGTTGGCGGCAGCTTAGAAGGCCGGCCTAACAGGCGGCCAAGGAACGGGGACCATGAGCAGTCGCGCGCTTCCAGCCCTTGCGGGGGAAAGCGGCCTTTCTCGCTACCTTTCGGAAATCCGGAAGTTTCCACTTCTGGCGCCGGAAGAGGAATACATGCTCGCCAAGCGCTGGAAAGAGCATGAAGACCCACAAGCCGCCCACAAACTCGTCACTTCGCACTTGCGCCTCGTTGCCAAGATCGCGATGGGCTATCGCGGCTACGGCCTTCCCACGTCGGAAATCATCGCCGAAGGCAATGTCGGCCTGATGCAGGCGGTCAAGCGCTTCGAACCCGAACGCGGCTTCCGCCTGGCGACCTACGCGATGTGGTGGATTCGCGCCTCGATCCAGGAATTCATCCTGCGTTCGTGGAGTCTGGTGAAAATCGGCACCACCACCGATCAGAAGAAGCTGTTCTTCAATCTGCGGAAGGCCAAGTCGAAGATCAATGCCATCGAAGAAGGCGATCTGACGCCCGAACATTTGGCGACACTCACCGACCAGCTTGGCGTTTCGCCGCAAGAACTCATCAACATGAACCGCCGCCTCTCGGCGCCCGATTCCTCGCTCAATGCGCCGCTGCGCTCCGATGGCGAAAGCGAATGGCAGGACTGGCTGCCCGACGAAGGCCTCGACCAGGAAACCCGCATGGCCGAGACCCAGGAGGTCGACGAGCGCAAGGAATTGCTCGCGGCGGCCCTGGGCGAACTGCCCGAACGCGAGCGCGACATCATCGCCGCCCGCCGCCTGCAGGACGAACCGGCGACGCTCGAAGAACTAAGCCGCAAGTTCGGCATTTCCCGCGAGCGCGTGCGCCAGATCGAAGTGCGCGCCTTCGACCGCCTGCAGCGGGCGATGAAAAGCGCGCTGCGCGACAAGCGCGCCGGCATGGCGGAGCTGCGCGCGGCCGACCAAGCGGAGCAGAATCCCGAGTAGTTCCGACAGACACTGCTTGGATTGGAACGACTGCGGTACACTATCAGTTGCCTTAACCGTATTTTCTCTCTAAAGTTGTCCTATGGGTAAGGGAAGGCGTTCCGCAGTTGCGGCGGGCGCCATCAGGGGCAACAAATGTCTCACTCGATTTTCTCGTGTGCGGCCGCCGTGGTCGCCGCTTTCGCTCTTTCCGGCTGTGCGCAGACCGTCCACGATGCCAATTCGGTGATCGATTCCGGCGGCGCTTCGGCGCAAGCGCAGAACCAGCGCCGTCAGGCGCAGATGCCCCATTGCGATAAGCCGCACGGCACCGTCGCCATCTACGAGCCGCAGAAGGACTGGTGGACGCCGCTCGGCCTGCCGTCGCCGGAAGCGGTGATCAAGGTCTATGTCATGAAATCGGGCTGCTTCAAGCTGGTCGACCGCGGCTCCGGCTTCGATGTCGCCCAGCGCGAACGCGAGCTTGCCTCAGGCGGCACGCTCAAGGCCGGATCGAACATCGGAAAGGGACAGGTCAAGGCCGCCGATTACGTGCTGGTGCCCGACATCGTCTCGAAGAACGCCAATTCGAGCGGCTCGGCGCTGACGGCCATCGCGGGCGGACTGATCGGCGGTACCGCCGGCGCCCTGATCAGCAAGATCAACATCACCGGCAAGACCGCCGACGTGGTCTTGACGCTCACCGACGTGCGCTCGTCGGAACAGAAAGCGATGGCGGAAGGTCACGGCGAGCACGTCGATTGGAGCATCGGCGGCGGCGCCCTGGTGGCCGGCAGCTCGGGCTTCGGCGGCGCCGGACTCGGCAGCTACCAGAACACCGATGTCGGTCAGGTGGTGATGCTGGCCTATCTCGACGCCTATGAGAAGATGATCGGCACGCTCGGCATCCAGCTGCCCGCCAACGCGTCGGCGGCCAACGCCACCCAGGCCGCCACCGTCGTCAAGAGCTGCAACTTGCGCGGTGAGGCGTCTACCAAGGCCAAAGTCGTCCGCACGCTGAGTGCGGGCGCCATGGTCTATCCGACCGGCAATAAATCCGGCTCGTGGTGGGAAGTCACCGACGAAATGGGCAACAAGGGCTGGGTGTCTTCCACAATGCTGACATTGGCGAAATAGGCCGTGGCTTTGATTCGTCGCGTTATCCCGGGGCTCGCCGTGTTAGTATTGGCCGTCACGCCAGCCCTGGGGGCCGATCCTTGCGCCAAGGTGCCCGCCGCTGCGCGCGCCTATCTCAATGCCCATCCGGGCTGGAACATCCTGCGTCTCGCCGATCTCGATGCCGACGACCAAAGCCTCTGGCGGCAATATCGCAAGGGCAGCTGTCCTGGCTTGGCGGAAGTGGATCTGGACGGCAGCGGCAACAAATTTGTCGGTCTCGCGCTGATCCGCAAGGGCGCAACCGGAACGGAGCGCATAGTCGTCGTGCGGGCCGGCGTCGCCTCCCATACGCTTTACGATAACTTCGTTGGGCGTTATTCCGTGATCTGGCGCGCCGCTCCGGGCATCACCTGGGAATGGGATGACCGGAAACACAAGATACATATTCCACACGACTCGCTAGTTGTGGAAACGATCGAAGCTGGCGCGCAACAGTTCTATTTGAAGGACGGCGGATACCATTACGTTCAGACATCGGACTGAACAATGCTGGCGTCGCCATGAAGCAATGTTCCGCCCTGAAATCCTCTGATCAATACGACGCCACGACGTCGAGCCAGTTCGTCAAATTGGCGAGCAGCGGCGGCGTGAAGGCGCCGACGAACATCACCACCGCCAGCCGCGACAGGTCGCGCCAGCGCACTGTGAGACCCTCGAGCCGCTCGCCGGTCCAGCCCTGCATGCGATCGCGTGCCTCGGGATCGCCTTCGAAGTGTTCGGCGACGCCGCGCTTGAGGCGGTAAAAGGTCAGCAGAACGCCGATCAGCAGCGCCGTCTGGAACGCGAGATCGGAATAGAACTGCACGGCGTTGTCGCGGCCCCAGGTGAGCGGGAACTGCACCACCTGATAGAGCAGGAACAACAGATAGAAGAACAGCACCTGGCGGGCGCGGCGGTTGTTCTCCTCGTCCTCGCCCGCCGCGGCGGGAAGCGGATTGGTCGTCACCAGTTGATAGTAGAAGGCGCGGACATCGCGGGCATTGCGCGGCAACGTGAGCAAAGCGAAGGCGAGAAAACACAGCACGGCAATGATGCGGCTGGTGCGGGCACGTTGCGAATAATCGGAGATGCGCGCGACGCTATCGCGGTGGCGCTGATAGAACGGATGAAAGCGCCGTGCCGGTTGCGATTGCGGCTGATGCACGGAGGACTGCGGTTGAGCGGGATACGGCTCCGACGCGTATGGTTGATAGCTCGCCATCGCCACGACGATGCCCAACACGGCGATCGCCAGTACTGCCCAGCCCCATTTGCTCATGGTCATCCCCAACCTTGCGGCGAGTATACCCCGGCGCGGCGGCGCCGTCAGCGGATGCGATAAATCACGATCCCCGGCGCCGGGCGCTCGATCTTGTCCATGATCTGGGGCGGCAGCCTGACGCCGGCGCTGCGTAACATCCCGCCGAGCACACGCGGTTTTCCGCTGACAGCACCAATTTCCTGCCAGCCCGCGGCCGGATCGTATGCTTTGTCCTTGCAGCCGCCGGTCGACCGGCAAAGCTCGAGATTGCGCGGGCTGTAGACGAACAATTCGCCGACGCGCGGCAGTCCCGCCTCTACCCGCCCCGTGTCGCCGCCATAGCGCAGCAACAGATCGGAGCGCCGCGCCATGTCGGGATCGACGCTGACGCGCTCGCCGGGGTGATCCGACAGCCAACGCACCAGCGCCATCTCGGCAAAGCGCGGCGTGGTGTTTTCGAGATAAAGCGAGGCCGCATTGCCGACGAGAAGCAGTATCAGGCCCGCGATGACGGCAGCACGATGACGGCCGGCAAAATGATACGCGGCAGCCGCCAGCACCACCACGCCCGCCCACGCCGGCACGGTGTAATAGCGCGGCACTAGATAGAGGATCGGGAACGCCAGCGACACGAAAGCGATCCACAGGAGCGCGAGACCGCCGACGCGGCGCACGACATCGCCATGGCGCAAGGCCTTCGCGCGCCACGCCCACACCGCAGCGGGAACCGCCAGCCAGAACAGCGCGGCGAACTTCTGGCTCGCGAACAGCAGCAACAGCGGATCGGCCCAGACACTGACGGAGAGATTGCCCTGCCGGTCGAGCGCCGCGCCGGTCTTTGTCGTGTGATGGAATTCGGCAACGCGGCTGACCGTATCGTGGCCGGCATCGAGCCGGTAGCGATAAAGAAGATCGCCAGTCATGACGCCGAAGAAGGCCATCTCCGCCGCCAGCGGCAACACGAAACCGAGCGCGATAAAAAGATAATCGCGGCGGCGGTCAAACAGCGCGCACACGGCGAAGAACGCCACCAGCACCGCGCTGGTCTCGCGGGTGAGAAACGCCAGGCCCGCTGCGACGCCTGAGAACAACAGTTCGCCGCGCCGCCGGGTTTCGCGCCCCGACAGGAACAGCCAGAACGCCAGCGAGGCGAAGAAGACTTCGACGATGTCGTTGTTGATGTAGGTTGCCTGCACGACGAACGCGGGCGTCACCGCCAGCAGCAGCACCAGGATCGCGGCGGGGCGCTCGCCGAGATGGCGGCGGGCGTAGATGAAATTCACGATCAATAGGCCGGCGAAAAATGCGAGGCTCGGCAGCGCTAAGGCGAACAGCGAGCGGCCGAACAGCGCCAGCGATGCAGCCACCGGCAGGACGACAGTGTGGCGGGTCGCCCAATGGTCGGCGCCGACGGCGGGGAAATGGCTGAGCCACGCCTCGGCCGCCAGGGCGTAGGAACGGTCATCGGCGCCGTCGTACCCGACGAAGTTCGCCGCGGCGGCAACCGCGCCCACCGCCAAAGCCAGAAACAGCCAACCGATCGTGCGGCTGCGGCGAACAGGCACCGCAAGAGTCATCAAAACACCATGTTGGGGCGCAAAACGACGCTAGCAAGGCCTCCC
>NZ_JBWZET010000359.1:0-6312 GCF_056722145.1 Rhizomicrobium sp.
ATTCGCTGCCGTGGGGCAGTTACCTGCCGAGCTTCGGCCGCGTCTGGTCGCCGGGGCCTGGGCCGCAGCGGGGCGACGTCGCCGTGTTTGCGCTGCCGTCCGACCCGAGCCGCGACTTCGTCAAACGCATCGTCGGGGTGCCTGGCGACCGGGTGCAGATGGTAGAAGGCGTGCTCTACCTCAACGATCGCCCGATCCCGAAAATCCGGGTCGCCGACTATGTCGAGGTCGAAAACGGCTATTCCCACCACATCGCGCGCTACCGCGAGACCCTGCCGGGCGGGAAATCCTATTACGTGCTCGACCGGGACCTGGATGGCGGCAACGACACGACGCCGGTGTACACCGTGCCCGCCGGGCATTACTTCATGCTGGGCGACAATCGGGACGATTCGGACGACAGTCGCGGCATCGTCGGCTATCTTCCGGCCGAAAACCTTGTCGGCCGCGCCGAATTCAAATTCTTCTCTATCGATGAGCGAAAAACGCAGTTCTACACGTTCTGGAAGTGGCCGGAGGCCATCCGCTGGGACCGTCTCTTCCGCTCCATCGACTGAGCTGGAAGAACGCCTCGGTCACCTGTTCTCCGACAAGAAACTGCTGACCCGGGCGCTCACCCACGCCAGTGCCAGCGGTGCCAATTCCAATGAGCGGCTCGAGTTCCTCGGCGACCGGGTCCTTGGCCTGATTGCCGCCGAACGCCTGCACGAGCTTTATCCCAAGGACGAGGAGGGCGATCTGGCGCTCAAGTTCAACCACCTCGTGCGGGCCGAGGCGTGCGCCGCGGCGGCCGAGGCGGCCGGGATGGCCGAGCACCTGATCCTCGCCAAGTCCGAGGCGGGAACCGGCGGCCGGCGCAAGCTGCAGATCCTGGCTGGCGCCTGCGAGGCGGTGATTGCCGCGCTCTATCTCGACGGCGGGATCGAGGCCGCCAAGGTGTTTATCCGCCGCTACTGGACCGAGACGTTTGCGGCCCTCACCACTGAAATGCGCGACCCCAAGACCCGGCTGCAGGAATGGGCCCAGGGCAGGGGTGCTAAATCGGCGCCGCCGGTCTACACCATCGTCGGGCGCGAGGGCCCGGACCACGCGCCGGTGTTTTCGGTGGAAGTGGCGGTGAGCGGCAAAGACCCCGAGGTCGGCACCGGCACCTCCAAGCGCGAGGCCGAGCAGGACGCCGCCCGCAAGATGCTGGTAAGCGTAGGCAAGCAGGTTTGAAATTCCCCGTCGCGGCCGGCCGGTCGGCCAGCCAAGGAGCACGTATGACCCGTTGCGGTTTCACCGCCATTATCGGCGCGCCCAATGCGGGCAAGTCGACCCTGACCAATGCCCTGGTGGGCTCCAAGGTCGCCATCGTCAGCCCCAAGGTGCAGACGACCCGGACCAACGTCCGCGGTGTCGCGATGCGGGGCGAAACCCAGATCATTTTCGTCGACACCCCCGGCATCTTCCAGCCGCGCCGGCGCCTCGACAAGGCGATGGTCGCTGCCGCCTGGAGCGGGGCGGGCGATGCCGATGCGGTGGTGCATCTGGTGGACGCCGCCGAAGTTACCGAGAAGCCCAAGGGGCACGCCGCCGCCGATACCGAAGCGATCATCGCCGGCCTGAAAGCTGCGAATCGCAAAGTCGCGCTGGCCCTCAACAAGATTGACGCGCTGCCCGTGGAGCTACTGTTGCCGTTGGCACAAAGGCTCAATGAAACAGGCGTTTACGAAGATATCTTCATGATATCCGCGCTCAAAGGCGATGGTCTCGACGAGCTGTCAACATGGTGCGAATCGAAAATGCCGGAGGGCCCGTTCCTCTATTCGCCCGACCAGGCCGCCGACATCCCGTCGCGCCTCTTGGCCGCCGAAATCACCCGCGAGAAGATTTACCTGCGCCTTCACGACGAGCTGCCCTATGCCACCGCAGTGGAAACCGAGAAGTGGGAGGAGCGCAAGGACGGATCGGTCAAGATCGACCAGATCATCTACGTCCAGCGCGACGGCCAGAAGGCGATCGTGCTTGGCAAAAAAGGTGAGACAATCAAGGACATAGGCGCCGCTTCTCGCAAAGAACTTGAATACCTTTTCGAGCGCCGGGTGCACCTGTTCCTGTTCGTCAAAGTCCGCGCCGACTGGGCCGACAAGCGCGAACACTACCGCGAAATCGGGCTGGAGTTTCCGGAAGACAAATGAGGGCGCGGCGCGTCTCAAACCAACGGTGTCATCGCCCGCACATGCGGGCGACCCTGTTGGTGCGAGGCGATCTGCTGGTTGCGTGCGGTATTGCCCCTCTTTCGCCTCCGTGCCGATGTGACCTGGATGGCCCGCATTTGCGGGCCATGACAACTGGGGGCGGGCCCGCCTGATGATCCATGGAATGGCATGACGATGCCATCGTGTTGTCGGTTCGCCAGCATGGCGAGAGCGGGACGATTCTCGAGGTCCTGACCCGCAGCCATGGCCGCCACATGGGGCTGGTCCGCGGCGGGCGGTCGTTGAAGCCGGTGCTGCAGCCGGGCAACTCGGTCCGCCTGCAGTGGCGCGCCCGCCTCCAGGAGCATCTCGGCAACTTCGCCGCCGAACTCGAGACCGCCCGCGCCGGCGCGCTGATGGATAGTCGCGAGGGGCTCGCCGGGCTCAACGCCTTTACCGCCATGGCGTCCACCACGCTCCCCGAACGCGCTCCGCTCTATGAGCCGGTCTTTGCGGCCTCCGCCATCCTGCTTGATGCCATGGTGGAGGATGGCCTTGCCCATTGGGGTGCGGTCTATGTCCGCTGGGAGGCGGGGCTGTTGGAGGCGCTTGGTTTTGGCCTCGACCTGTCGTCCTGTGCCGCGACCGGGGCGACCGATGATCTGATCTACGTCTCCCCCAAGTCGGGGCGGGCGGTCTCGGCTGCGGCAGGTGCGCCTTATGCCGCCCGCCTGTTCCCGCTGCCGCAATTCCTGCTCGGCGCCCAGAATGAAGTGGCCGCCGCCGACATCGCCGCCGGTCTGGCGCTGACCGGCCATTTCCTCCTCGAGCGCGTCCTGCGCCCGAATGGAAAACCCATGCCATCCGCGCGCTTACGCCTCGACTCTCTAGCGGCACATCAGCCCGGCGAATCGAAGTAGAACGTCGCCCCCGCGCTTTCCCTCTTGTCATGGCCCGCCAATGCGGGCCATCCAGGTTAACGAACGCAGGCCATGACAGTTTTGGAAGTACCCGTATGCCCACCACGCCCGTCGTTGATGATATCCGCCCCGAGCCGCTCGCCTCTGCGCTGAGCGAGCGCTACCTCGCTTATGCCCTGTCGACCATCACCCAGCGCGCGCTGCCCGATGCCCGCGACGGCCTCAAGCCTGTGCACCGCCGGCTGATGTACGCGATGCGGCTGTTGGGGCTGAACCCGGCCCAGGGCTTCAAGAAATGCGCCCGCGTCGTCGGCGACGTCATCGGCAAATACCACCCGCACGGCGACGTTGCGGTCTACGAGGCGATGGTCCGTCTCGCCCAGGACTTCGCCGTCCGCTACCCGCTGGTCGATGGCCAGGGCAATTTCGGCAACATCGACGGCGATAGCGCCGCCGCCATGCGATACACCGAAAGCCGCCTGACCGAGGCCGCCGTGGCGCTGATGGACGGCCTCGACGAGGACGCGGTCGATTTCCGCCCGACCTACGATGGCTCCGAGGACGAGCCGGTGGTGATGCCCGCCGCCTTCCCCAACCTGCTCGCCAACGGCTCCAACGGCATCGCGGTCGGCATGGCGACCTCCATCCCGCCGCACAATCTCGGCGAGTTGTGCGCCGCCACCATCGAGCTGATCAAGAACCCCGGCGCCCGCGACGCCACCCTCCTGAAATTCGTCAAGGGGCCCGATTTCCCGACCGGCGGCATCGTGGTGGATGGTCCCGAGGTGATCGAGGAAGCCTATCGCACCGGCCGTGGCTCGTTCCGGGTGCGCG
The DNA here is from genome assembly GCF_056722145.1 of Rhizomicrobium sp. Lineage (NCBI taxonomy): Bacteria > Pseudomonadati > Pseudomonadota > Alphaproteobacteria > Micropepsales > Micropepsaceae > Rhizomicrobium > Rhizomicrobium sp. The sequence continues at coordinate 3,935 of NZ_JBWZET010000359.1, forward strand.
CCCGCTGGTTCAAGGAGGAGGGGCAGCGCAACTCCTATCAGATCGTGGTCGACCAGATTCCGTATCAGGTCCAGAAGGCCAAGCTGATCGAGCGCCTGGCCGAGCTGATCGAGCAGAAGAAGGTGCCGCTGCTCGACGACGTTCGCGACGAGTCCGCCGAGGACATCCGCATCGTCCTGATCCCCAAGACCCGCACGGTCGACGAAAACGTGCTGATGGAACAGCTGTTCCGCCAGTCCGATCTCGAATCGCGCATTCCGCTCAACATGAACGTGCTGGACAACGGGCTGGTCCCGCGGGTGATGAGCCTCAAGGATGCGCTGACCGCGTTCGTCAACCACCGCCGGAATGTGCTGGAGCGGCGCACCAACCATCGCCTCGGCAAGATCGCGACGCGGCTGGAGGTGCTGGAAGGCTATCTCGTCGCCTATCTCAACCTCGACAAGGTGATCAAGATCATCCGCACCGAGGAGGAGCCTAAGCCGGTCTTGATGAAGACCTTCAAGCTCACCGACAACCAGGCCGAAGCCATCCTCAACATGCGCCTTCGCGCTTTGCGCAAGCTCGAGGAAATGCAGATCCGCGGCGAGCACAAGGAGCTGTCGAAGGAGCAGAAGGAGCTGCAACGGCTGCTCGCCTCCGACGACCTGATCAAGGCCAAGCTGATCGACGAGATCAAGGAGGTGGACGCCAAGTTCGGCCAGAAGACTGAGCTCGGCAAGCGCCGTTCCAGGATCGCCGACAGGAAGCAGGTCGAAAAGGTCGAAGCCTTCGCCGAAGAGGTGCAGGCGATCGAGGAGCATGTCGAAGCCGAGCCGATCACCATCGTCTGTTCGCAAAAGGGCTGGGTGCGCTCGTTCAAGGGCCACATCGAGCCCTCGGACAGCATCAAATACCGCGAAGGCGACCGCGAACGGTTCTGGATTCACGCCCAGACCACCGACAAGCTGATGATGTTCTCCACCGACGGCCGCTTCTTCACCCTCGACGGCTCCAAGCTGCCGGGCGGCCGCGGCAACGGCGAGGCGATCCGCACCTTCGTCGATCTGGCGCCGGAAGCCGATCTGGTGACGATGTTCGTGCACCAGCCGGGCCGCAAGTTGTTCCTGGCGGCCACCACCGGCCATGGCTTCATCACCACCGAGGACGACGCCGTGGCCATGACCAAGGCCGGCAAGCGCGTCATGAACGTCAAGATGCCGGGCGAGGCGACGGTGTGCCGCTTCGTGGCGGGCGACACGGTGGCCGTCGTCGGCGAGAACAAGCGCGGCCTCGATCTGCAGAAGAAGCTCTTGATTTTCCCGCTGTCCGAAGTGCCCGAACTGGCCAAAGGGCAGGGCGTTTACCTGCAGCGCTACAAGGACGGCGAACTGATCGACGCCACCACCTTCGTCTGGAAGGAAGGCCTGCGCAGCGAAAACGGCAAGCTCTACGCCCCGTCCGACCTCAAGGATTTCAAGGGCGAACGCGCCCAAACCGGCCGCGTCCTGCCCAAAGGCTGGGCCCGCACCGGCAAGCTGGCGGCGGAATAGTCGGCGACGGAAGTTGTGAGTTGTGTTGCATACCCGTATTGCGGGCATAAGGTGCGGCGCGTACAGTCCACTCCTTGGGAAAGGGAGAGGCAAGGATGGCTGCCACCGCAAATCGCAGTGCTTATCTGAATGACGTTTACAAGCAGGCGGCCATGGTCGCCGCGCATGGCGCCACGTTGAAGGCCAATGCGCCGGATCGCATCGCCGAAGCCAGCAAGCTGGTGAAGAAGCACCAGGCCAAGACCGGCGCGCCGGCCGGCGATCTCGACCAGCAGGCGCATGCGGTGTCGCGGATGCTGCGCGAGGTGGCGTTCTACCCGCCGCACGATGTCCGCCGCGAAACCCCGGATTACAAGAAGGCCCATGACGACATGGTGCGGGTCAAGGACCTGCCGTGCCTGGCCTGCGGCGTCCGCAATTCGACCCTGAAGGACCCCAAGCAGAATCCGTTCGGCGCGGTGCAGATGGAAACCCACCATCACATCGTCGAATGGGCGATGGCCAACGCGATCGATCCCGCCAAGTTCAATTCGCACATTCTGCCGGCGCTGCAGCACAAGCATCCGGAAAAATATGCGCAATACAAGAACGGCATGACCAAGGAGCAGATCCTCGATTGGGTCGATCACAGCGAAGACAATCTCTGGGTTCTGTGCGACGTCCATCACCGCCACACCTTCGTCGGCATTCACGCGGTGACATTCCCGATCTGGGGACCCCAAGACATTCTCAACGACGAATTCGTCGGCAAGTACCTTGCTCAGACGAAGGAGAAGGGGAAAAAACCGGCAGCGAAGAAGCCGGTCACAAAAAAGAAGGCCAAGAAAGCCAAGCCGCACTGAGGTT
>NZ_JBWZET010000360.1:0-3046 GCF_056722145.1 Rhizomicrobium sp.
ACCATTGCCGCCAAGTCGCTCGAAGGCCTGCACCAGTTCGATATCCGGCTCGATCCGGCCGAACTCGGCCGCGTCGATGTCCGTCTCACTGTCGACAGCTCCGGCCAGGCCCAGGCCAATCTGGTGGTCGACAATCCCAAGACGCTGGAGTTGCTGCAGCGCGACGCCTCAAGCCTCAATCGGGCGCTGAGCGACGCCGGCCTCAATCTGTCCGGCAGCGGCCTCAATTTCTCGCTGCGCGATCAGCAACGCGACAGCGGCACCGGTACGCAGCGTTCGCGCGGCCGCGGCCTTTCCATCGACGCCGCGCTTGCGGCCAATGCATCCGCCATTCGTTCCCCTTCCGGCAGCTACGCGCCCAACAGCGTGCGGCTCGATATTCGCGTGTGAGGTAAGCCAATGACCACTCCTGTCACCAACAACACCGCGACGACCACGACAAACACCTCGACGTCGAGTTCGACCGCGACGACCGATCGCACCAGCCTGGCGACCAATTTCCAGACCTTTCTGACGCTGCTCACGACCCAGCTGCAGAACCAGGACCCGACCTCGCCGATGGACTCCAACCAGTTCACCCAGCAGCTCGTGGAGTACAGCCAGGTCGAACAGCAGATCGACACCAACTCGAAGCTCGACTCGCTGGTGGCGCTGTCGAGCAATCAGTCGACCAATCTCGCCATGAGCTATCTCGGCAAGAACGTGGTGCTGTCGGACGGCACCGGCCAGCTCGCCAGCGGCGCCGCCGATTGGACCTATGGCCTGGCGACCCCTGCGTCCACCACGACGCTGACGGTCAAGGATGCCAATGGCAAGGTGGTCTATTCGACGACCGCCGCGGCATCGGGCAACACTGCCGGCACGCACGATTTCAAGTGGGACGGCACCGACGGCAACGGCAATCAGCTGAACGACGGCCTCTACACCCTCGTCGTCGCCGCCACCGGCTCGGACGGCAACTCGATCACCAGCTCCATTGCCTCCAAGGCGACCGTGGGTGGTGTCGACCTTTCGGGCTCCTCGCCGCAACTCGTAATCGGAAGCTCAGAAGTGCCGCTCACCAGCGCCACCCTGATCACCAACTGAATCTGAAACGAAAACTGAAACTCGCGGCCCAGAATCGGCTGCCTTCTCGACGACCGGCATTCGGGCGAAGCCCCGCACCCCGGCAGGGAATGTGAAAGATGAGTCTCTACGGTGCAATGATGACCGGCGTCGCGGGCCTCTCGGCCTATTCGAACGCCCTCAGCGTCGCCTCCGCCAATATCGCGAACGTGAACACTGTCGGCTACAAGACGGCCACCGCCGACTTCTCGACCCTGCTCGCCTCGGCTTCCACCGCTAGCGACTCCTCGTCGGCCGGCGTGGTCTCGAGTTCCGGCCAGAACGTCATGCAGCAAGGCCTGCTGCAGACCACCACGTCGTCGACTGACCTGGCCATTTCGGGCAACGGCTTCTTCGTCGTGGCGCCGTCCTCGGCCGACACCACCAGCCGCGAATACACCCGCGCCGGCAGCTTCTCGACCGACTCGACCGGCTACCTCAAGAACTCCGCCGGCCTTTATCTGCTCGGCTGGCAGCTCGACGCCAACGGCAACGTTCCGTCGGACCGCAACGACATGACGACGATCAACGTCAACAGCCTTACCGGCAAGGCCGAAGCGACCACCAAGGCGTCATGCCAGATCAACCTGCAGGCTTCCACCGCGGCGGAAACCAACCCCTATTCGACGACCGCGACGCCGCCGACCTGCATGGCCAACGGCGCCATCACGCCCGACTTCCAGCGCACCATCAATATCTACGACAGCCAGGGCGACTCGCAGCCGATGCAGCTCAGCTTCGTGAAAACCGGCGCCAATGTCTGGAACTACGAAGTCACCTACCAGGGGACCGCCAGCAACATCACGCCCGCGAATGCGGCGCTGCCGAACCTCGTCACCTCCGGCACCTGCACCTTCAACACCGACGGCACCCTCGCATCGGTCACGCCCACCGGCGGTACCGCCTCGGCCGACGGCAGCGTCGACATTGCGGTTCCGTGGTCGGCGAGCTCGGGTCTTGGGGCGCAGACCTTCAACCTGTCGTTCGGCGCCCTCAACGCGTCGACCGGCTTGACCCAGTTCGACAACGCCTCGTCGATGTCGTCTTCGACGGTCAACGGCGCGCTGTTCGGCAGCCTCAGCGGCATCTCGATCGCCACCGATGGCACGGTGACGGCGCAGTTCTCCAACGGCTTGTCGCAGAAGGTCTACAAGATTCCGCTGGCGACGTTCTCCAATCCCGACGGCCTGTCGCAGCTTTCCGGCAACGCCTACACCCAGTCGACGGCCTCCGGTTCGCCGACCATTTCCGAAGCCGACGCCGGTTCCGCGGGTACCCTGCAGTCGAAGAACCTCGAAGAATCGACGGTCGACCTGGCGACGGAATTTACCAGTCTCATCACGACACAGCGCGCCTACTCGGCCGCATCGAAGATCGTCACCACCGCTTCGACGATGCTCGACGAACTTCTGCAGATGGCTCGCTGATCGCGTTAATGGAGGTTTCCAGCGCTTTTACTTCGTAAAGGCGCTGGGCCTTCAGACATGAGCGCAAATTCAAACGATGTCCTTCACCACTTGCTTACCCACTCATGTGGCCAAATTTTTAAGGCGGAACGGTTACCGTATGCATGGGTAGTGGAGTGAGGAGTTTCATGATCATGGGCGAAGACCGCAGGGGACGCGTCAGCTATGTCATCGGGCCGGATGGAAGCCCGCTGACCATGGCCGATCTGCCGCCGCCGAACACCAAGCGCTGGGTTATCCGCCGCAAGGCTGAAGTCGTTGCCGCCGTTCGCGGTGGTCTTTTGAGCCTGGACGAAGCCTGCCGCCGCTATACGCTGACGGTCGAGGAGTTTCTCGCCTGGCAGCGCGCCATTGATCGTTTCGGCATGCCCGGCCTTAGAGCGACACGCGTTCAGCAGTATCGCAACTAGCGTTCCACAGCGGGTTGCCCTTCCCGCTTCTCCGCCAGGGGCCGCGTCCTGCGGCCCCAGAGCGCG
>NZ_JBWZET010000361.1:0-6553 GCF_056722145.1 Rhizomicrobium sp.
ATCCTGGGTCCGTTATGTCTCGCGTTGCTCGGCGGGTCGTGAGAGGCGCGACCTTTCTTCACCGCTCCAGTGTCTTCTCGCTCCATCCAGAATTGCACGCACAGGATGTGGGAACATTGGGCGAACAATCAAGTTAAAAAGCGAGCCTCGATCACGATTTAATGTTCAGCGATGGTAAACGGCAGATGCGCCGCACTCGCGGTATTGGTGTTCCTTCCGCTGCTTGGGATTTCTCGGTTAACCGAGCCGGGGCCACACAGCGCTCTTCCGGTGTAATGTTCGCCACGATGGGCACGAATTAAGTATAGCGTCCACTTATTGTCTCCCCTTATTGTCTGGAGGCGGTACTCGAAGGCATCTGGCGCGCGTTGACGGCCCCCTCACCCGTCGCGCGCTAAAGCGCTCGCCGACCTCTCCCCCAATGGGGCGTGGTGAAGGTCAGAACCTGGCGCATTCCGGACCACGCGATCGGCCGGGATTATGCGTCTTAGGCGCATCCGAGCGGATCGGTGCCGCGGGCGAAGGCCGTATACTCTCCTGCAATAACGGCGGCGGTTCCTGATTTAAGTATAGTGTCCCCTTATATAGTGTCGCCTTTTATAGTGTCCCCTTATATCGGTAACAAGCTCAGCGCGTGCGCAGCGTCACGAACTCCCGTTTTACGAAAGCGACTGTGTGTCCGATGTGATCACCTCCGCTTGCGAACTACGATCTCGACCGTAATTGGCGAACAGGGGGTTTGGATGCATTGTGTTAAGGTTGCGGCCTTCGCTGCGTTGACCGTGATGTTTGTTGGTTCGGTGGAGCGAGCGGATGCCGGCTTTTTTTCGGAATCTCCGGCAGATACGATCATCAAAATCTGCAAGTCCGAGGACATCCTGAATCACAGGACGGGCGTTAAGTTCACGCATGAATATTTGGACATCATCTGTCCCTGCGTGGTCGAGAAGACAAAGGCAAATGCGAAGCCAGAAGAACTACAAGCGCTTGCTGACGTGCTGAAGCTGCCGCTTGCCGAGCGCGGAAAAGCCAGCAGCAAGAACAAGAATTTCATCAGAGCCGTGGGGCCGTTCTTCCGGGCACAAGGCGTTTGTTATCGCGAACATCCGCAAAAGTAGCGCTTATCCGGCAACACCAACGGTGCTGCCGATTACGCACTGGCCGGAGCTGGGCGAGAAATAGCTGTACACCGCATTCTTGGCGTGCGGGGGACGGCGTAAGTGTGCCGTCCTATGGAGCCCCCTTCGGTTTGACGCTGGGGCGTCAAACCACTTCCCCCACGGTCTGCGTGCCGGTGGCAACGGCAGTGCGCCCGCGGGGGCAGAAAATGGGGCGCCCGCGGGGGCAGAAAATGGGGTGCCCGCGGGGGCAGTAAGTACGTCAGGCCGTGCCCGCGAGCCAGGTGAAGGTGGGGTCGGCGTTGAGGCGCGGGGCGATGAGCGCCAAGGCGGCGCGCATGTCGGCTTCGAACTGCCACGGCGGATTGATCACCAGGAGGCCGGCGGTGTTGAGCTTGCCTGCCACGGCGGCGCGGCGGGCGATGTCGAGGCGCAGGACTTTGGATGCGCCCGAGGCCAGCACCTCGCCGCAAAACCCATTCGCCTCGGCCGCCGACTTGACCGGAAACCAGACGAGAAAAATGCCGGTGGCAAAGCGGCGGTAGGCGGCCGCCACCGCGCACGCAGCAAGCGCGAATTCATCGGGGGCTTCAAACGGCGGATCGATCAGCACCACGCCGCGGCGCTCGGGCGGCGGCAACAGGGCCGTCACACGCTGGTAACCGTCCCCCTCTTCGACGCGGGCGCGGGCATACGGATGCAACACGTCCTTGAGCGTGGCCGCGTCCTCGGGATGCTTTTCCACCGCCACCAGCCGATCCTGCGGCCGCAGCAGCTTCGCCGCCAGCAACGGCGAGCCGGGATAAATCGCCCCACCGGCGAGATCGAGGTACGCCGCCAGCGCTTCGGGGGCATCCTTTACGCCCGTCAGCCGGCCAATGCCCTCGGCGGCTTCGCCGGTGCGGACGGCTTCGGGCCCATCCAGCGGATAGGCGCCGCGGCCGGCGTGGCTGTCGATCACCGCAAATCCCGCCTCTTTGCGGCGCAGATGGCCGAGCACGGCGACCAGCGCCAGATGCTTGGCGACATCGGCAAAATTCCCGGCATGATAAGCGTGGCGGTAGTTCATCGCAGACCTTAATGCCCGTTAACCTCTCGCAGCCTTCGCCGCGTTGAGGCATTTACAATATTTGTCGTGCCAAAGTGATCGGGTTCCGTGGGCGAGGGCACGGATAGCGTTACCATCGCAGCAGTGATTCGTCACAACCATGGCTCGGTCCGGGGGCACTCCGCCATGCATTTAGGTTTTTTGGACGTCGTCGTCATCATCATTTACGCCATGCTGGTGCTGGCGGTCGCGCACCTGTTCCAGCGCGGCGAGCTGCGCGGCGATGACGATGGCGAGGGTGCGACGGCGACGCGGGCGCTGCCCTGGTGGGCGATCGGCGCCTCGTTGATCGCGGCCAACATCTCCGCCGAGCAGATCATCGGCATGTCGGGGTCGGCCTATGCCGTCGGCATCGCCATCGCCGGCTACGAATGGCTGGCCGCCGCCGCGATGGTCGTGATCGGCAAGTACTTCCTGCCGGTGTTCCTGAAAAACCAGATCTCCACCATGCCGCAATTCCTGCGCCTGAGGTACGGGCCGAAGACGCAGGTGACGATGGCGATGCTGTGGATCGCACTTTACACCTTCGTCAGCCTGACCGCGGTGATGTGGCTCGGCGCCACCGCCGTGCACGTCGTCACCGGCCTCAACATGACGGTGAGCGTCATCCTGCTCGGGCTGGTGGCGGGCAATTACGCGCTCTATGTCGGGCTCAAATCGACCCATTTCACCGACGTGGTCCAGGTCGGCATGCTGGTGCTCGGCGGCGTCGCGATCCTGGTGTTCGCGCTCGGCGAAATCGGCGCCCGTGTCGGCGCCAGCGGCGGGCTGCACACCCTCGTCATCGGCTTCCACACCATGGTGGCCAAGATGCCGGAGCACTTCGACATGGTGCTCGAGCCCTCCAATCCCTATTACAAATACCTGCCGGGCCTGGCCACCGTCGCCGGCGCGATGTGGGTGATCCAGTTTTCCTATTGGGGCTTCAACCAATACATCGTGCAGCGGGCCTTGGCGGCGCGCTCGATCCGCGAAGTGCAGAAGGGCATGGTGTTCGCCGCCTATCTGAAACTCCTGATGCCGGCGATCGTGGTGCTGCCGGGCATCGCCGCCGCCTTCCTGCTCGGCTCGCACGTCGCGCCCTCCGACACCGCCTATCCCCGCCTGATGCTGATGCTGCCGTCCGGCTGGCTCGGCTTCGTGTTCGTGGCGCTGGTGGCGGCAATCATCGCCTCGACCGGATCGAGCCTGTCCTCGATCGCCAAAATCTTCACCAACGACGTTTTCCAGGTTGTCTATCCCGGCGCGACGCGGCGCCTGCTCGTCATCGTCGGCAAGTTCACCGCCATCGGCGCGCTGATCGTCGCCATGGCGGTCGCCTATCCGCTGCTGGGCCACACCGACCAGGCCTTCCAGTACATCCAGGAATACACCGGCTTCTTCACCCCCGGCGTCATCGTGGTGTTCATGCTCGGCATGTTCTGGCCGCGCACCACCGAGACCGGCGCGCTGCTGGCGGCCGGCGGAACCGTGATCGTCTCGGCCTATTTCGCCGTGTTCCAGCCCCAAATCCCGTTCATCATCCGCATGGGGTACGTGTTCGTGATCTGCATCGCCCTGGCGGTGGCGGGCTCGCTCCTCACCCGGCCGAAGCAGGAAACCGCGATCGACCTCGACGGCATCGATTACTCGACCTCAGCCGGCTACAACCTCGCCTCGGTGCTGATCGTCGCGATCCTGGCGGGGCTGTACTGGTATCTGTGGTAGCGCTCAACCGTTCTTCGCCACCCGCATCGACGCCAGATCGAAGCGGATTTCCTTCAGGCCGTAGTCGATCGAGACCTGCGAGAACTGGCGCAGGAAATTCATCCCGATCAACAGCGACGGCTGGTGGGCAAGGCCCCAGATCTCGAAAATCTGCATGTCGGCAATCGCCACCACCGCGTTGGAGAAGGTCACCGCGTGCAGGTGGATGTTGTCGACGCGAACCACCTGCCCGGTCACGACCCCGCCGGTGATGCCGGTGATCGGCACGACGCCGATCGGATGGATGCTGGGGTTTTCGCGCGACAGCGCTTCGAGCAGTTTGCTGTTGCCGACCGACACCTGGGCTCCGGTATCGAGGAAGCAGGTCGCGCCGACGCCATCGATCCGGCAATTGAGCGAGCGCAAATGGCCCATGTTGCCGCGCACCGGCACATAGGCCTCGCTCGGCTTGTGGACGGCAAATGCGCTCGGCACGCGCGTCCCGCCGACGGTGAGGGCGCGATTGGCGAAATCGAGAGTGACGCGCGAACCATCGACGGCATCGAGGCCGAGATAGCCGTCGGCTCCCATATAGGCTCGCGGCAGCAGCGGCATCGACAGATTGCGCCGGCTCAGGGAACCGAAGGCGACGGTGCCCACCGACACCACCCGCGTCGACACCGAGCGCACCACGCCCTGCACCGAGACTTCGTTGCCGCGCACCAGCCCGAGCAGCACGGCGACATCCTCGGCAAGCACCGAGCGGTCGGCACCGGTATCGACCACGAAGCGGAACGGCCCGCGGCCGTTGATCATCACCGGGATGGTCATGTGCTCGTCGGCATCGTTGCCGGCGGCGATGCGCGCGGTTTCGTCGGCCGGCGTACCGGGCGGCAGCGGCGCGATCGTTTGCGCCATCCCCGTTCCCGTCAACGCAGCGGTCGCTGCTCCGAACTCCACGAAACGCCGACGCGACAGCCGTTTGGCTTCAGTCTGTGCACGCATCTTCGCCTCCGATCCGTGCTGGCGGACGCAATTGTCGTGAGCCGTGTGTTCAAACTGTGTCTGGCGGCGGCCGCTGCAGCACTCCGGTGTTTCCGTACGCGCGCGCATTTTACCACGCAACGCCGTGTTCGGGTTGAGAAATCTTTCGTCCTGAGCAAATAGGGCGAGGGCTTACGGCCGGATTGTAAGCATCACAACCGCGTGACCGCCGACAACCGCACCGACGCGGCCTTTGGCGGTGCCGAGATCCTTGTGCTGCCACAGATCGCGCACCCGCGCCGTCAGGCCCGCCGGGTAGAGGAGCTGATCCCAGCTTGCCTCGATCCGCCGCGCATTCTTGCCGCGGTTGAGCAGCACGACGGCACGGCCGCCGCCCTTGAGCGGACGCATCCAGACTTCGGCGTCGCCGTCCTTCCACACCCGCGTCGCGGCGAGGCCGAGCGCGTCCTGGTCGACGGCGATGACCTCTTTGTTCATCAGGATCGCCTTGGTCGGCGCATCCATGGCGGCGAGATCGTTGCCGGCGATCAAGGGCGCGGCGAACATCGCCCACAGGCTGAAGTGAGCGCGGTACTCACTGTCGCTCATGCCGCCATTGCCGACTTCCAGCATGTCGGGATCGTTCCAATGACCGGGGCCGGCATAGGGCGCCAGCTCGGCCTGCAGGTCGACAATCTTGAGCACGCCCATCGAATAGCCGTTGGGATGGGCGCCATCCCACATGTCAGCGATGTCGCCGGTGGTGCGCCACAGATTGCCGATGTTCTTGGCCCACAGCCACGGCTTGGCATTGCCCCATTCGCACATCGAAAACACGATCGGGCGCCCGCTCGCCTGCAACGCCCGGCTCATCGTCAGATAGGACGCCTGGGCGTCCTGGGTATCGGTGTTGCACCAGTCGTATTTCAGATAATCGACGCCCCAGGCGGCATACTGCGCCGCATCCTGGAACTCGTGGCCGCGACTGCCGGGAAAGCCGCCGCAGGTCTTGGTGCCGGCGTCGGAATAGATGCCGAACTTGAGGCCCTTGGCATGGACGTAATCGGCGAGCGCCTTCATGCCGGAGGGAAACTTGACGGCGTCGGGCTGGATGTTGCCGGCCTGATCGCGCGCCCCCTGCCAGCAATCGTCGATCACGATGTAGGTATAGCCGGCCGCCTTCATGCCCGAGCTGACCATGGCATCGGCAGCGCCGCGGACCAGCTTTTCGTTCACATTGCAGGCAAACTTATTCCAGCTGTTCCAGCCCATCGGCGGCGTCAGCGCCAGCCCGTTCGGCGTCCCGAGCAGGGGATCGGCCTTGTCGCGCGCCTCAGTGCTTACGCTTGCGAGGAGGCTTGCGAACAGGATGAACAGGACTCTTCTTGCTAGTTGCTGCATGGCTTGCCCCCGTTTTCTTCTTCGAGCCGCGGACGGCTTTCTTGCTTGCCCCCGGATCGGCGTTGGCGGCGTGGCCCGGTCCGGTCATGGCGGCTGCAGCCGTCACCGGCGGAACCTGGGCGCAACTGAGCGCCTCGCCTTCGTGCGAAATCTTCACCGACCGGATCGAGACGCCGAGCGCCTTGGTCGCGGTCAACGCAAACGCCGTCGGCACATTCGACAGATCGGCTCCGGCGCCGCGCAGGCAGGCGAGCGG
>NZ_JBWZET010000362.1:0-8158 GCF_056722145.1 Rhizomicrobium sp.
GGCCTGCTTGTCGGCGGCTTCCATGTCCTTGGAATAGAGCTGGACCTTGGTCACCCAGCAGGTGTTGTTGCCGGGCAGCGCGCCGCCGCCGCGCATCACGACGCGGTCGCCGCGGTCGAGACACGAGCCGAAATTCGCGCCGCCGAGCGGCCGGAAACCGACCCCAAAGGCGAAATCGATGTCGTCACACAGCCCGGCCAGACTGACGAGGTACTTCTTGCCGAAGCGGTCGTTGACCACCATCGAGTGGCGGTCGCGGGCGCCAAAGCCATCGAGATCGTGATGGCGCAGGCACACATTAGCGGGGGCGGGGGCGGGGGCGGCGGCAGGCTTGGCGTCGTCGGCGTAGGCCGGAGCGGAAGCCAGCAGCAGCGCCGCAAGGACAATTTCTCGTTTCATCGTTGCCAGTACTCCTGAGAACCGATGTAGCATTCTATAAGACCAAACACCGGATGAACGGCATATGAACCGGGCGTCCGTCGCATACTTCCCCGCTCATTTCATGAAATTCATGTTGGAGACGTCGTCATGGCCCAGCCCTCGTCACAATGCGCTATCTGCGGACAAACGAAGCCCGCGGCGGAGATCATTCCGGGCATCCTGATCCGCCCGGCTGTCGACGCCCTGATCCGGCGAAAACACCCCAACTGGACCCTCAACGACAATATATGCACCGCCTGCCACAACCACTTCCGCACCGATTATGTGCTCGAGCAGGTGCAGCAGGATCATCGCGAGCTGTCGGCGCTCGAGACCGAAGTGGTGGAAAGCATCCGCCAGAACCAGATCGTCACCGACAACCTCAACCGCGAATTCGAAACCGGCCGCCAGACCGTCGGTGCCCGCATCGCCGACAAGGTGGCCGAATTCGGCGGCTCGTGGAAATTCATCATCATCTTCTTCAGCGTCATGGCGGTGTGGGTGCTGATCAACACCATTCCGCTGTTGTGGCGGCCGTTCGATCCCTACCCCTTCATCCTGTTCAACCTGATCCTGTCGATGCTGGCCGCGATCCAGGCGCCGATCATCATGATGAGCCAGAACCGCCAGGAATCGCGCGACCGCCTCAGGGCCGAGAACGACTATCAGGTCAATCTCAAGGCCGAGATCGAGGTGCGGGTGCTGTCGGAAAAGATGGACCAGCTCCTGCACCACCAATGGCAGCGCCTGCTGGAAATCCAGCGCATGCAGACCGAAATGATCCAAGACCTCGCCAACCGGACCAAGGGGTAGCCGCAAAACCGCTTCAATCCGGCTTCACTCTGGCCGGCGGGCGCCTATTATCGCGGGGATCGGAAGGGATTCCAAAGATGTCCATTCTGGGCTGGATGTTGTTCGGGCTGATCGCCGGTGCCATTGCCAGCAGCATTGTCGGGGTCCGCGGCAAGGGCTGTATCATCAATATCGCGGTCGGCGTCGTCGGCGCGCTGGTCGGCGGCGCGATCTTCGGCGCCCTAGGCCATCCGGTCTGGTTCCATTTCAGCCTCACATCCATGCTGGTTGCGATCATCGGAGCGGTCATCGTCCTGCTGTTATGGAATGCCGTGACCGGCCGCCGCAACCTTCACTAGGGGGATGCCATGCGCGTGAGGATGTTCGTCGCGGCCCTCGTGCTGATGGCGTCCGCGGCCACCGCCCAGCCGATCCTTCTGGCGGGCAGCATCGGCAAGGCGCCGGTATTCCTCGATCTCGACCGCACCGGCGACACGGTGTCGGGCTGGTATTTCTATCTCAAGGTCGGCAAGCAGCTGCGATTGGAAGGCAAGGTCGATCAAGGCGGCCTGTTCGACCTCCAGGAATTCGTCGCCGACACCAACAGCCGCACCGGCTCGTTCAAAGGCCGCATCAAGGACGGGCGTTGGACTGGAACCTGGACCGACGTCGCCCGCCACAAAAGCTTTCCCATCGTGTTCGACGAAGTCCGCGGCAGCCTGAAAAACGCCGACGGCCGCATCGCCTGCACGGTGCGCGCAGAGGACCCGGATTTCGGCACCAAGACCCGCCAGAGCATCGACCTCACGCTCAAGGGCGGGCGGGTGAAGGCGCTGACGCTGGATCTGTCCGAAAAGGGCGGCGAGGACCAGAGCTGCCACCTCGGTCTCGCCGACCTCAGGCAGATGCCGGCCGGCGTCGGCATCACGCTGAAGGCCCGCGGCGGCGGCGAGCATCGCTGCAGCGTGCGCCTCATTCCGGCCGGCGATTACCTCGTCGCCCGCATCGGCGATCCAAGCCAGGCCAACGACGACTGCCGCGGCGCCGGTACCGCAATGTTCTGCACCCCGCGCGCCTTCTGGCTCGGCCTCGCGGTTAACCGCACCAACCAGACATGCAAGCAGGTGAAGTAAGCTATTTCTTCTCCGGCAAGTCGCCGTCCTGGGGCGCGTAGGCTTGGATTTTGGTGACGCGGCAGGATTGGCGTTCGCCGCCGGCCGTCGCTACGACCACGTCGCCCAGGCTGAGGCAGGTGAATTCGCTCGACAGGCTGATGGCATAGGTCGAGCCCAGATGGCGGCAGCTGGTCGAAACCCGGATCGGCGGCTTCTTGGTGCCGATCGAGTTCTGCACCCAGACGTCGCTGAATCGCAGCGGCCGGGCGACGTAGCTTCTCTTGGTGTCGATGCAGCTCGGCTGGGCGGGATCGGCTAAGGCATTGCCGGCCCACGCGGCGATCACGGCGACCGTCGCGGCGGTGGCAAGAAGGGCGATGTCCGTTCTGGTCATAGGCTCCTCCGGTTTTTACCAACTTAGAGCAATCCACCTGAACAGGTGATGAACGCCTCTCTTGCCTTCCGGTTCATTCCCGCGTGTTATCTTCTCCGGGATATCAAAAGGCTTCACCCATGTTGAAAACTGCCGGCGCCGCCCTGATTGCCACCGCCCTGCTGGCCCCTCTGGCCGGTCCGAGCGCTGCCGCGCCAGTCACCGATTGGAAGCAGGTGCAGAAGACCGCCGACAGCATCCAGACCGCCGCCGGAATTTCGCTGACCAAGCGGATGGCGGCCTGCAAGATGATCCTCCATCCTGAAACTTCGTGGTCCGAGACGCGCGCCGTGGCGTGGCCCGAATACGGCGCCAAGCCGGGCGACACCGTGCTGAAGCTGGTGTTCGATGTGCCGCCGGCGCCCAAGCAGCCCGGTCCGGGCGCCAAGCCGAATCCGCCGCAGACGAACGTCACCGCCTTCTGGGTGATCTCGAAAGGCAAGCCCGAACCCTTGAGCGCCTGGGCCAAGGCGTTGCAGATGCGCCCAGTGCCACTCGGCTACGACGAATCCAACAACTGCTAACCCTTGCGCCGCATCAGATAGACCATCGCAATCGCCGCCGAGAGGATGCCTGAGGCGGCGCCGACGCCAAGCGCCCAGCGCGGCCCCAGCGCGTCGGCCACCCATCCCACCAGCGGGGCGCCAAGCGGCGTACCGCCGAGCGCGATGGCGAGATAGATGGCGAGCACGCGGCCGCGCACCTCCGGCGCGGTGCTGAGCTGCAGCAGGGCACTGCAGCCGGTGGTGACGGTCTGGGCCGCGACGCCGATCACCACCAGCGTCAGGCCGAACACGAGATAGATGGGCGACACTGCCGCCGCCGCACAGCCCAATCCGAATATGCCCGATCCGATCAGCAGATGACGCAGCGTCGGCTGGTGCCGCGACGCCGCCATCAGCGCGCCGATCAGCGAGCCGACCGCCATGATCGACACCGAAATGCCGTATTGGCCGGCGCCGGCGTGGAACTCGCGCACCGACATGGTGGAAATGAAGATCGGGAAATTGAGCCCGAAGGTGCAGATCAGGAACGCGATCACCAGCGTCACCAACAGGTCATGCCGCTTCCAGATATACGCAAAGCCCTCCGCCAAACCGCCCGACTTGCGTTCGGCCCGTTTGGGCGCGTGCGCCACCATCTTGACCCGCCACAGTGCGCCGATCACGGCGGCAAACGACAACGCATTGACCACGAACACCCAGCCGGAGCCGGCGACCGCGATCATGCCGCCCGCAATCGCCGGACCGACCAGACGCGCCGCGTTGAACGACGTGGAATTGAGGCCAACCGCATTGGCAACATCCGCCTCGCCCACGATGTCCGACACAAACGCCTGACGCGCCGGCAAATCGAGCGCCGCGACACAACCGAACAGGAACGCCAGCACATAAACGTGCCAAAGCTGCGCCACCGCGAAGATCACCAGCAGCCCCTGCACCAGCGCCAACAGACCGAGCGCGGCCTGGGTGACGATGAGGTATTTGCGGCGGTCGAAGCGATCGGCGGCCCAGCCACTCCACGGCAGCAGGAGAAGCTGCGGCGCGAACTGCAGCGACATGACGATGCCGACGGCGCTGGCGTTGTTGTGCGTCAGTTCGGTCAGCACCAGCCAGTCCTGGGCGATGCGCTGCATCCAGGTGCCGATGTTCGACACCAGAGCGCCCGCCGCCCAGATGCGGTAATTGGCGTTCGCGAGCGAACGGAAGGTGTGCTTCAGGCCGCCGAGAACCCCCGATAACGCCGGTGAGCTCATGCGCGCGCGACGAGCCTCACGACATCATCGGTGGTCCCGGTCTCGCCCAGCCGCGGGAAAATGCGGGTGACGCTGTTGGCTTGCGCGTCAGGATTCCCATCGGTCATGGCATCGAGCGCGAAGCCGACATTGAAGCCGGCCTCGAACGCCTGGCGCGCCGTGGTCTCGACCCCGATCGAGGTGGAAATGCCGGCCATCATCACTTGCGTGACGCCGCGCGCCTGCAGCCATTCTTGCAGCCCGGTGCCGGAAAACGCGCCCCAGCTCGACTTGGTGATGCAATGGTCCGTCGGCTGAACGTTCAGCTCGGGCACCAGCTCGGCCCAATCCGGCGGCAGTTCGCGGGCGCCGAAACTCTGCTCCGTCCGCCGCGGCCCTTTCGGCACCACGTTGACCAGCACCACCGGCAAACCACGGGCGCGAAACGCATCGGCCAGCCGGGCGGCATTGGCGATCACCGCAGCACCGCCGACGGCTGCCGCCATCGCGGCAATGCCCTTCTGCAGATCGATGACGATCAGGGCCGTTTTGGGATCGAGTGTCGAAAACGCCATATCAAACCTCACAGAGGCGCCGCAGCAGCGCCATGGTTTCGCAAAGCCGCTTCTGCTCGGCGGCGGAAAGCTTTTCGCGAATGCGGTGTGCCAGCCAATCTTCGCGCTGCGCTCGCCCGGCCCGAATGCGCTCGCGGCAAGCGGACGTGAGCGACAGCAGCGTGCGACGGCCGTCCGCCGGATCGGGCGCGCCACTCACCAGCCCCGCCGACTGCAGCGCGGCGATGATTTCGCCCATCGATTGCGGCCGCATGCCTTCAAGCCGCGCCAGATCGCTGATCGACGCCGGACCCTGACGCTCGAGCAGCGACAGCACGCTGACCTGCGACCAGGTGAGATCGTGCGGCGGCGATTGCTCGCGCAGGCGCCGCTTGAGTTGCCCGAGCACGACGCGCAGCTCGCCCGCCGTCACGGTGGCGATGTCGTCCGCCGGTTTGTCAGTCTTGACCATGGCGGGAGCATAGTCGATATACAGGTTACCTGTAAAGGTGGCCTTCATATATTTCTGCACCCATCCGATCCGTAAACCATGGCGAGCGGCATCCTGAAGCATCGGTTGTCGCCGCGCCGCAGCGCATAATGGCGAACTATCGGATGGGGGGAATCGAATGCGGAAACTGGTTCTGGCGGCGCTTGCGGCCGCGGTGTTGACGTTTGGCGCCAAGGCCGATCCGGCATTCTTCTATTCGACTCCGTTCGCATCGCGTCTGGCCGACGATTCCAAGGCCGGCGACTATTCCAAGATCAAGACCGTCGCCATCATTTCCACGGTCGGCCAGCGGGTGGAGTTCTTCCGCGACAACTGGGTGAGCAACAAGTTCGTCGGCGACATCCGCGACTGGAAACTCGACGATCTGGTCGAAGCCGCGCTGCGCCGCACGCTGTCGAAGCGCTTCACCATCGTCGATGCGCCGTTCGACCGCGCCAGCATGCCGGCCGCGGGCATCGGCTGGTTCGCGGGCAACAAGGAGAAGCTGCAGCACTATTTCGCCGGCCATGCCGCGCCGGTGGATGCCTACATCCTGGTGCGCCCTTATGCCGACGAGAATTTCACCGGCCTTTATTACGAGTATGCCTACCGCAGCATCGAAGGCCATCTCGGCGGCAGCTTCAGCGCCAATTACATGCTGGAAGTGGTGGACGCCAAGACCTTCGAATACATCGGCAAGGCCGCCGCGCGCATCCAGTTCCGCGCCGAATCGATGCCGATGTATGCCGGGCTCGATGTCGGCGGCATGGCGTTCCCGAAAGCGGCGCCGTCATCCGAAACCCTCGCCAAATCCCGCCCGATTTACGAAATGCTGATGTCGATGTCGCTGCTGGAAACCATCCGGGCGCTGAATTTCGGCGTCGACCTGCCGCCGATCGGCGGACGCACGCTGTATCCGACGCCGAAGGGCCAGGAGCGGCACCGCAATGTCCGCACAGTTGCGGTGGCATCGGCCATCGGCGACCAGTTCGAACTCGCCAATCCCGGCTTTTTCCCCAATGTGCTGAAGAGCGACACCACCATCGCGATACCCGAGATGAACCTCGACAGCGAAGTCGAGAAGGTGGCGCGCGAGGTGCTGGGGCGGCGCTTCACGGTGAAGGACATCACGGTAGACCGCGCGGCGCTGGCGCAGGCTCGCCTGTTCGACAAGGACGACAAGCCGATCGCTACTATTCACGGCCTGCCGGTATCGAACGACATCGATGTCTATTTCGTCTTCATCAAGACGCCGGGCAACCAGCCCGATCCGTGGCACGGCACCGGCATCGTCAGCGACTGGCGCGTGCGCCCGACCGGCGCGGCGGTGTTCACCTACTACCAGATCGCGGTGGTCGATCCGCGTACGCACAAAGTGCTCGGCTGGTATCGCGGCCAACCGAGCCTGGCGTGGCCGCGCGACGTGCCGTGGCGCAATGTCGATCCGTCGCTGTGGCCGGGCGACAAGGCAACCGCCCTCAGCCCCGATCAGCACGCCAAGATCGAACAGCTCCTGCGCGAGGAAATCGACGACAGCGTGCCCGAAACCCTGCTCATCATGGGCCTTGCCGATCAATCGATCAGCTTCCACAGCTTCCTGAAACCGGAGGAGTAGATGCGCACACGCCGTGCCGTTCTCACCGGACTGGCCGCCGCGGCCCTGGTGCCTGCCCACGCCGACGACAGTCCCGTCGCGCACGGCATCCTCGCCGACAATTCGCTGGCGCGCGCCTTCGAGAAGCCGCCGACCAGCACCCTGCCCGACGTGCCGCTGATCGGCATGGATGGGACCTTCAGCATCGATCGCTGGAAAGGGCGCACGGTTCTGATGCCGCTGTGGGCGGAATGGTGCGCGCCGTGCATGAGCGAGCTTCCCGATTTCGGCCGCCTGCAAAGTAAATACGCCAACAGCCGCTTCACCATCCTGCCGGTCTTGAACGCCACCAACAAGCAGCTCACGCCGCACGATATTCTGCAGTTGTTCGCGGTTCTGCATTGCGAGGCGTTGCCGGCTGTCGCCGAAAGCAGGCTCGGCAGCCGCCTTCTTCGCACCATGGGCCGCCAAGGCGACAGCTACGCCCTGCCCTGCAATCTCCTGATCGCGCCGGACGGCCGCGTGGTGGGGCGCGAAATGGGCCGCATCACCGCCGACGACGCCTCCGATGGCACCGCGCCGGCAAAAACGGGCGATCCCGAAACCGTCACCCGCGCCATCAAAGGCCAAGCCCAAAGCGTCTGGGGCAAGCCCGAGGGTGAAGCCTTCGCCGCGGCGATGGCGAACGGCTTTTTGCATTGATCGTTAGCGCAGGAAGGCGAGCACCAGCCGCGTCGTCGCCTCAGGGTTTTCCTCCATCACCCAATGGCCCGAGGCGGGAATGACGCCGCCTTGCACGTTGGTGGCGACGAAGCGCAGTTCGGTTTCCATCGCGCGGCCGTAAGATTTTTCGCCACCGAGCGCCAGCACCGGCATCGTCAGCTTGCCGTGTGCGAGAAAGGCGCGGTTGTCGATGCCGTCCTGCGGAAACGCCTTGAACTGCTCGAAGGCATCGTGGATCGCGTGCGGGCGCGCATACAGCGCGGCGTAGTGCACCCGCGTCGCCTCGTCGATCTTGGTGGGGT
>NZ_JBWZET010000363.1:0-27740 GCF_056722145.1 Rhizomicrobium sp.
GCCGTGGGCGCTGCAGCACCCGGTGGCGCTGGTGTTCGACGAATACGACGCCGGCCGCCCCGACGTGATGGTCGTGATCCAGCGCGTCTTGGAAGTGCAAGGCAAGCTGACGTTATTGGATCAAAACCGCGTCATCCGTCCGCATCCGGCATTCCGCCAGTTCTCCACGACCAACACCATCGGCCTCGGCGACACCACCGGCCTCTATCACGGCACCCAGCAGATCAACCAGGGCCAGATGGACCGCTGGAACATCGTCGCCACGCTCAACTATCTGCATCACGACGCGGAAGTGGAGATCGTCGCCGCCAAGGTGCCGGAATACGCCGCCACCGCCGAAGGCAAGAAGACGCTCGGCGCCATGGTCCGCCTCGCCGACATGACGCGCAACGCCTTCATCAATGGCGATCTCTCCACCGTGATGAGCCCGCGCACGGTCATCACCTGGGCGGAGAATGCGCGCATCTTCAACGACATCGGCTTCGCCTTCCGCCTCACCTTCCTCAACAAATGCGACGAACTCGAACGCGCCACCGTGGCCGAGTTCTATCAGCGCGCCTTCGGCGAAGACCTGCCCGAAAGCGCGGCGAAGGTGCTGGTGGCGTGAAAGTGGGTGAGTAGGGAATAGTGAGTAGTGAGTAGTGAGTAGTAAGAAAATTGATGCGAGCGGCGGCATGACGGCCACTATTCACTACTCACTATTCACTACTCACTTTTCGCCAAGTTTGCGCCGCAAATTTACCTTATTGCGCATCGTTAATGTTGCCACGTCATCTGTTATGGGGTGGAAACATGGCTCGCAAAGCGTTGACGATCGGCGGTGGACTTCTGGGCGCGGCCGCGCTGGTTGCAATCATCACCAATCCGAACTTGACCGACTTCACGGCGCAGCGCGCGGCGGAAGACGGGGTGACCGGCATCACCTGCAAGGCCGTCCAGAGCGGCAATTACGTGGTGTTCTCGCGCTACGACTATCGCTGCATGATGTCGACCACCAAATACGTCGGCGCCTTCGGGAATTACTACGCGCTGAAGGACGACACCAAGGCCTGACGCTCTTCGCGGCGGGGCGTAACGTGGTAGCCTCCCCGCCATGAAGTCCGATCCCTCTCCTGCCGAAGACGTCAAGCGTGCCGTGACCGGTGCGTTGCGGGCGCTTGCGGGCGAGCCGGAGCTGGAAGTCAGCTACGTCTCCGATCCGTCGACGTGGTGGAACGCGGTCGTCAAATTCTTCGCCGGCAACGGCCCGAAAAAGGCGCAGCTGCCGGCACCGTCGCGCTCGCTGTCGGCGCGCGAACTCGCGGTCCTGCGCGGCTCCGCCGATGCGCAGGCGCTGAAGCTCGCCTATCACGACGACAAGGTGCATCGCGCCAACAGGCCGGCGTCCGGCGATGCCGCGGCGCTGTTCGAAGCCGCCGAGCAGGCGCGCGTCGAAGCGATCGGTGCGCTGGCGATGGAAGGGGTCGCCGCCAATCTCGCCGCCAGCCTGGAATCGCGCGCCGCCGGCCGCGGCCTCGCCAAGGCGCACAGCCGCAAGGAAGCGCCGCTCGCCGACGTGCTCGGCCTGATCGTGCGCGAGAAACTCACCGGCGAACCGCCGCCGCCCTCGGCCAAGGCCGCAGTGGCGTTGTGGCGCGATTATATCGAACAGCGCGCCGGCAAGACCCTCGACGATCTGCTGCCGGCGTTGCGCGACCAGACGGCATTCGCCAAACGCACCCGCCATGTGCTGCGCGATCTCGATCTCATCGACGACGGCGAGGAAGACGAAAACAGCGACAGCAGCGGCGACAACGACGACAAGCCGGATCAGAACCCGGAAAGCGGCGACAGCGAGGAGTCGGAGGGCCAGCAGGGTTCCGCCGACGCCGAACGGCGCGAAGCCGAGGGCGAGACCGCCGACTCCGCCGTCGCCGAAATGCGCGCCGAAGAGTCCGAGATGGGCGATGCCGAGGCGCCGGACGAAGGCGTCAAGCCGTGGCGCCCCGACCTCGACGATCACGACGGCGCCAACTGGGACTACAAAGTCTATACGACGCAGTTCGACGAGGTCGTCCACGCCACCGAATTGTGCGACGCCGAAGAACTGTCGCGCTATCGCGCCTTTCTCGACCAGCAATTGCAGCAGGCCCAGAGCGTCGTGGCGCGGCTCGCCAACAAGCTGCAGCGATTGCTGCAGGCGCAGCAGAACCGCTCGTGGGATTTCGATCTCGAAGAGGGCCTGATCGATTCCGCCCGGCTGACGCGCGTCATCATCGATCCGATGCATCCGCTGTCGTTCAAGATGGAGAAGGACACCCAGTTCCGCGACACCGTGGTGACGTTGCTGCTCGACAACTCCGGCTCGATGCGCGGCCGTCCGATCATGGTGGCGGCGATGTGCGCCGACATTCTCGCGCGCACGCTGGAACGCTGCAGCGTCAAGGTGGAAATTCTCGGCTTCACGACGCGGGCGTGGAAAGGCGGCCAGAGCCGCGAAAAGTGGATCGGCGAAGGCAAGCCGCTGCAGCCGGGCCGGCTCAACGATCTGCGCCACGTCGTCTACAAGACCGCCGACGAACCCTGGCGCCGCGCCCGCAAGAACCTCGGCCTTATGATGCGCGAGGGCCTGCTCAAGGAAAACATCGACGGCGAAGCCCTGATGTGGGCGTTCAGCCGCCTCGCCGGCCGGCCCGAGCAGCGCAAAATCATGATGGTGATCTCCGATGGCGCGCCGGTCGACGATTCCACGCTGTCGGTCAACAACGGCAATTATCTGGAGCGCCATTTCCGCAAGGTGATCGAATTCATCGAAACCCGCTCGCCGGTGGAACTGGTGGCGATCGGCATCGGCCACGACGTCACCCGCCACTACAGCCGCGCCGTCACCATCGTCGATGCCGAACAGCTCGGCGGCGCCATGACCGACCAGCTGATCGGCCTGTTCGCGGAAGAAGATGCGCGCCGGGCGCCGAAACGGGGGCGCAGGAAGAAGCGGTAGCCACACCTGTCATCCCCGGCCGAGCGCAGCGAAGGAGCGGGGACCCAGGTGATTGGGCCGTTGCGGCGCCAGCGGTGAGTTGCGACGTCTTTCGAACAGTTTTGGCTTGTCCCGACCTGGGTCCCCGGTCGGCGCGCGGGCGCTTCGCGGCCCTTGCTTGCCGGGGATGACAGAAGTGGTGCGGTCACGCACACTTGACGCCTTGGCTCCCCGGGCGGACAAATCGGAAAAATCCGCCAAGGGGGATACCGTGAAATTCCGTCTCGCGCTTGCGTTGACCGCGTTCGTCGCTTCTGCTTCCGCTGCCGACCTCACCTTCAAGCCGCTGCATGGCAATGGCATCTACGCCGTCGGGGAGACGGTCGGCTGGGTGGTGACGGCGGCGCCGGGCGCCGTCAAGAGCTACACCTATTCGATCCGCGCCAACGGGGCGACCGAGATCGGCAAGGGCACGCTCGATCTCAGCACGGGCAGCGCCGAAATTTCCACGACCCTCGACAAGCCGGGCATGGTCTACGTCACCATCGACCGCGCCCCGCTGCCCGGTCCGACGCCGGAGGAAGCGGCCGAGATCAACACCACGCTGAAAGCGGTGGTGACCAAGAAGAATGCCAAGCTGAAGCCGATCTTCGCCAAGTATCCGAACCTCTGCCTGATCAATCAGCCGTGCGCCGTGCCGGCTGCCGCGACCTGGCTGGCGCCGATCCGGGCGCATGTCGCCATCGTCGGCGCGGCGGTCGCGCCCTCGCAGATCACCCCGAGCGCGCCGCGTCCGGCCGATTTCGATGCCTTCTGGGCCGGCAAGCTGGCGGAGCTGGCGAAGGTGCCGACCAACCCGGTGCTGACCGAAATTCCGGCGCCGCTGCCCGGCATCAAATTCTACAAGGTCCAGCTCGACAGCCTGAACAGCCACGTCCAAGGCTATCTTGCGGTGCCAGACAAGAAGGGTCCGTTCCCGGCGATGATCCAGTACCAGTGGGCCGGCGTTTACGCGCTGGTGCCGTGGAACTGCGCCTCCCGCGCCGCCCAGGGCTGGCTGTGTCTCAACGTTTCCTCGCACGACATGGCGCCCGACAGCGCCACCGGCGCGCCGACCAATTACAATGAGGTCGGCAACACCTCGCGCGAGACCTCGTATTTCCTCAACATGTACCTGCGCGATACGCGGGCGCTCGATTGGCTGCGCACCCTGCCGCAATGGAACACGAAGACGCTGGTCGTCACCGGCACTTCGATGGGCGGCCACCAGAGCCTCGTCACCGCCGGCCTCAATCCCGGCAAGATCACCGCCGTGGTGGTCAACGAACCCTCAGGCGGCGACGCGCTGGCCAGCCTCAACGGCCGCCTGCCGGCGTATCCGAACTGGGCCGCTGCCAATCCGGCGGTCGCCGCGACGGCGCCCTATTTCGATACAGCCAACTTCGCGGTGAAGATCACGGCGCCGACCCTGGCGGCGGTCGGCTTCATCGACAGCGTCTGCCCGCCGGCGAGCGTCTTGTCGGCCGTCAACCGCATCCCGGCGCCGCACGAGATCATTCCGATGATCGAGTCGGAGCACAACAACTACACCCCCGACCGCCAAGGCAATTTCCTGCAGCGCCAGGAAGAGGTGTTCACCCAGTTGCGCTATGGCGAAGCGTTTGTGCCGGACGAGACGGTCGCGAAGGGGAAGTGAAAATTACTTCCCCCTTGTGGGGAGGTCGAAAGGCGCAGCCTTTCGGGTGGGGGACGATGCGCGTTCCAAGCGACGGCCCCCACCCGGAAAACCGCTCGCGCCCCAACAGGGAAAAACCAAATCAGCGTCGTGCGCGCTTGCGGTTTTCCGACCTCCCCGCGAGGGGGAGGTGAATTAAAATGAAAAAGGGGGCCTCGCAGCCCCCTTTCCCAGCACCCCCCACAAGCTTGTTCAGTAGCCGCCGAAGCCGGAGACCGGCGGGACGATGCGGCGCATGGCCCAGAACGGGACCAGCAGCACCACACCCTCGCCCGCGATCAAACCCATGTATTGCAGGCCCTCGCCCAGCCACGTCGCCGACGTTCCGGAATAGTATCCGGCGAAGAAAGCGGTCGCGAACACGATCGCGGCAGCCCAGAAGCCGATCAGCGGCGCCGTCCACCAGCGCGGACCGCGGGCGCCGTCGAACGCCACGATGGCAACAAAACTCGCCAGGAAGAACGCGCCGCCGAAGGCCACCGCCTCGCGCACCGAGGGGATGCGATCGAGCGGGATGACCTGGCTCAAGCTATCGCGGGCGAACAGCACCAGACCCGCCGCCAGCGCCAGCGTCGTCACCACCTGGGCGAAGGCGTAGGCCGGGCCATAGCGCCGGTTGGTCATGAAGACGCAATAGAAGCCGAGCGGCACCATCACATGCGAAACGCTTAGCCAGCCCGTGCCGATTCCGAACACTTGGGTCGGCGTATCGCGGTAGAGATAGATCGCCGCCAGCCAGACGGACAGGATCATTGTGGCGAGGGTAACCCGCGCCAACGCTCCCACCGCCGTGCCCAGCTTGCCCAGCCAGGTTTCGTGACGGCCATAGCCGTACGTCCCCATATAGGGAGCGTCACTGGCTGTTCTTAACCGGTAGAGCCCCCGGTCTTCGGAGGCCATATTGAGGCCGCCAATCCGGCCCGGAACCACATCGCGCTTATACGCCCGCACCTTACCCACCACCCCGTAAGCCGGCCCTTTGGCCTTGGCCTGTTTTGAGACATTACGGGAGATTTATTGCAGGTGCTATGCCGTTTCGTTGCCGAAACAGAGTTTACAGCGATTAAAAATTAAGGCGCTTTTGTGACTAGGCGGCCGTAGCGGCAGTCTTTTTCGCGATGGCGCGCTTCAGGCGCAACGCCTTCGGCGAAAGCGTCGCATCCTTCGCCTTGAGCAGATAGGCGTCGATGCCGCCGATCCGGTCGATCGAGCGCAGCGCACTCATCGAGATCTTCAGCTTGAAGGTCTCCTTGAGGGATTCGCTGGCCAGCGAAATGATCTGCAGGTTCGGACGGAAAACCCGCTTCGTCTTGTTATTGGCATGGCTGACATTGTGGCCAACCAGGAGGGTCTTTCCGGTCAATTCGCAGCGGCGGGACATGGCAGCTTCCTTGGACGTGGGCGTCCCGAAATGGGGTTACACCCGGATCATTCGTAAAGAGGCGCTCTCTTAATTGCGCGAGGAGGCCGGGTCAAGTCGGAAGCGACAAACCGCTCAAACCAGCCCCGGCGGGCAGCCCCTTGGCCGACTTAACGAATTTCTCACGTAACCGTCGTTCGACAATTCGCCATCAGTCATAATAGAACCACGAAATGCGGCAAAGTTGCCGCGGTCAGGTCTTTTGTCCCGCTTTTGCGGTAAACCGCCCGCTCGCAGTTTCCGCCCAACCGGTGAGTGTCCCGCCATGCGCCTCAAGACAGCCCTTCTCGGCCTCAGCCTTCTCATGCTGCCGCTGTCCGACGCCCTCGCGGCGGGCGGTGCGGCCTCAGAACAACCGGCGGGCGGTGCGAGCCTGACCCTGGCGATGACGCTCTATGCGGGTGGCCTCAGCCTCGGCAAGGTCGACATGGACGCGAAGTTCGCCGGCGACAAATATCACGTCACCTCGAACCTCGAGACCTCGGGCGTCGTCAACGTGTTCTGGCAATCGCAGATCCAGGCGACCTCGTCGGGCCGGCTCGACAAGAAGCTGATGCAGCCGCTGAGCTATGATTCCTTCTATACCGGCCACAAGGCCAACCACCAGGAAGTCGCGCTGACCTTCGAAAACGGCGATCCGGTGCGCCTCTATGCCAATCCGACCTATCCGATGACCGGCTACGAAGTGAAGCCGGAGGAAAAGAAGGGCACCTTCGATCCCTTGAGCGCAGTGATCTATATCGCCTCGGGCGTCGGCGCCGAGCCGGGTAATCCGTGTGCGGTCAAAGCGCCGGTGTTCGACGGCCGCCGCCGCTACAATGTCGCCATGACGCGCGTGAAGCCGGTCGACATCAAGATGGACAACGGCCTCTACAAGGGCCCCGCCCTGCTGTGCCAGATCGATTACAAGCAGGTCTCGGGCTACAAGCCGCGCGTCCTGCACGACACCAACTTCCCCGCGATCAACGCTTGGATCGGCATTTTTCCGAGCAAGGAAGCCGGCCGCAGCTTCGCCGTGCCGCTGCGCGTCTGGGCCAACACCCAGTATGGCGTGATCGCCGCCGTCACCACCACGCTGAAAATCGACGGCGTGCCGGTCAAGAGCAACTGAACGGGCTCGAAAAGCGCTGAGATTTCGTCATCCAAGGTGGCCGCGTGCCTCATCCCGAGCGCGCGTCGCCGTTGCGGCGACGGGCACCTCAGGGTGACGCTTGGTGGGGGTGTCTAATCCTTGTTCGCCGCGTTCGAAATCGCGGCCAGCAGTGGCACCAGGGCGGTCGAGACGGGCACCGCGATGCCGTGGCGGGCGGCCTTGCGCACGATCACCGCGTTACGCGCGTTCCATTCCATCTCGCGACCGGCGATGCGATCGGCGTACATCGAGTTGCCCTCGCCGCCTTTGGCACCAAGGAAGAACTGCATCTGCCGCTCGATCAGGCTGTCGTCGAGCTGGGCGCCTTCGGCCCGGCCGACGGCGATCGTCTCTGCGAGAATGGCGCGGGCGAGATCGGCGATTCCGGGTTCGCGCATCACCCGCATGGGCTGGCCGGTGAGCGCCAGAATGGCGCCGCTCGGCGCATTGTTGCACAGCTTCAGCCAGGCGCGGGTGACGAATTCCTCGGTGGTCTCGGCGCTCACGAACGAGCCGGCGAACAGGGCGGCAAAATCGGCGCCCGCTTGCGGTACGGCAACGGTAGCGATGCGGCTCCAATGCACCTCGCCCGGGGCGCTGCGGCTGACCGGCAAGTCGACCACCACCGGCACGACGGCGGTCCCGGCCGGCACATAGGGCTCGACGTTTTCCTTCTGCTCGACGCCATTCTGCAGCACCGCCACGCGGGTCCCCGGCTTGACGGCCGCAGCCAGCCAGTCGGCGACCGTCGGCACCTGATAGGCCTTGACGCACACCAGCACCCAGTCCACCGCCGGCACGGTGTCGGGCGCCGTCACCACCTCGGCCGGGTGGACAACGGGCGGGTCGCGATCCTTCTGAACCGACAGGCGCGCGAACGATTTGCGGGCGCAGAACGTCACCGCGTGGCCGACGTCCATCAGCGCCCCGCCGATGGCGCAGCCGATGGCACCGGCGCCGATGACCGCAATACGCGACATGGTTACCTCCACAAACCGAACATCCCCTGCTACACGCGAAGACCGATCCCGTCTAGGATGGCGTTCGGTTGTCCGGGGGGAACAATGAAACATCACCTGGTGGTGGCGATCGCCATGGCGCTGGCGGTTCCGGCCGCGGCCGAGGAGCAATGCCCGCCGCTCAAGCTGTGGGCCAGCGTCGATCTCATTCCCTATGCCGACGGGCGGGTGGAATTCGTACCGGTGGAAATTGCCGGCGTTCCGAAGAAGCTGGTGCTCGATCTCGGTGCCGAAGTCACCATGATCTCACAGCGCGCCGCCGACGAACTCCATCTCAAAACCCATCAGAGCGGCCTGCAGATGTACGGCCTCAGCGGCGCCATGACCGACCGCGTGACCACCGCCGATATCAAGATCGGCCACATGAAGGGCAATCTGAAGGTGATGGTCGGGTCCTTTCTCGACAACATGTATGGCGACCCCGACGTGATCGGCGTGCTCGGCGCCGACGTGCTGTCAAACTACGATGTGGCGATCGATTTCGGCGCCAGCAAGCTCGATCTGCTCGACCACGACCATTGCGCCGGCAAGGTGATCTACTGGCCCGCGACCAACCTGGCGGTCGTGCCGTTCCGCCGGCTCGCCATCGGCCAGATCGTGTTCGACGTCACCCTCGACGGCAGGACGCTGAAGGCGATCCTCGATACCGGCGCCAGCAATTCGACGCTGCGCCTCGACGTCGCCGAACGCCTCTACGACATCAAGGCGGGCGCGGCCGACACGCCGGAACTCGGCGGCCTCAACGAGCGCGCCGACCTAAAAACCTACAAGCACACCTTCAAGACGCTCGATTTCACCGGCATCGCGGTGGGCACTCCGACCTTCGACCTGATCCCCGACATGCTGACCCGCAAGCTTGCGCCCGGCGTTCCGACCGGCTCGCACCTGCCCGAACACGACGACACGCTGGAAGCGCCGGTCCTGATCGGCATGAACGTGCTGAAACACCTGCACATCTTCATCGCCTACAAGGAACAGAAACTGTACATCACGGCGGCGGGGGCACCGAAGTGAAGCCTCGGGACCGGTTCGGGTGCTACCGGCGCCCATCGAAACTCGCGTCCGCCGCCTGACCGAGAACATCGGCAATTAACTCTGGGGGGGTGATGCGTACCGCTTTTTATCTGACCGTGCTCGGGGCGGGGCTGGTGTTGGCCGCGCCGGCGCTGGCGCAAACCTGTACTCCGCCCAAGGTCGTCGCCACGGCCAAGGTCGTGCCCAACGTCACCGGGCTGCGCCGGTACGTGCCGCTTACCATCGCCGGGGCACCCGCCGTGCTGCGCCTCGACACTGGTGCGGAACAGACCAGCATCACACCGACACTGGCCGCCACGCTCAAGCTCCAAACCAGGAAATCGGCGACCTGGACGTTTACCGCCACCGGCGCCGCCTCGAACCAGGTCGTCGTCACCGATGTCGGGTTCGGCAATCTGGTGTGGAACGGCGCCGAGCTGGCGCTGCTGCCGCCCGGCGACATCAATCCGCACGACGAGTATGTCGGCCTGCTCGGCGCCGATCTGCTCTCCAAATACGATGTCGCGATCGATTTCGAACACCAGACCATCGATCTGATCGACCCCAACCATTGCCCCGGCACGCCGCCGAACTGGCCCGGCAAGAAGCCAGTCGCGGTGCCGATCAAGCTGGTCGCGGGTCACATCGAGATGCCGGTCGTCGTCGACGGCCATACCATCCTGGCGACGCTCGATACCGGTGCGGCACGCGCGGTGATCCTGCGCCCCGTCGCCGAGCGCGACTTCGGTCTCGTGATGGGCGGGCCCGACACGCCACCGTCGAGCGGCACGCTCAACAACCAGCCCGGCGCGACGGTGTGGCATCACGTCTTCCAGGAATTGAAGATCGGCGACGTCAGCCTCAAGAACCAGCAGTTCTCGATCATTCCCGACCTGTTCAACGACGCGGAAAAGACCGCCGAAGCGGCGGCGGCGGCAGCCAGAGCCAAGAAGAACGCGAAAACGCCCGAGCCCCCGAAGGCGGAAGAATACGCCATGACCGACATCATCATCGGCATGGCGGTGCTGCGGAATCTGCGGCTCTACATCGATTACAAGGACCATATCCTCTACATCGCGCCTTAATCCGCGCACCAGACGGGATCGCCGATGGCGATGACGCCGGGGCGCTCCACCGAGGCGTAGACGCCGCGCTGGTTGGCGAAGGCTTGCGCCACGGTGCGCATCACCGAGGGATCGCGGCCGCCGGTATCAGGATCGACCGTGATCAGGGCGCAGCGCTCGATCGGGCGGTTGAGCCTGAGGCGCGGGCCTTCGCGATTGCCGAACACCAGCGTGGTGCCGATCCAGTCGCGCTCGTTGCCGCGGTCGAGGATGATATTGGGACGGAAGCGGCGCACGTCGAGCGGCCGGCCGTGAGCGCGGGAAAGATCGTCCATCGTGGCGCGGGCAAACAGCGATACCGGCATGGCATCGTAAGCACCGCGGCCGATATGGATCAGCTCGGCCCCGCAACCGGCCGCGCGGGCCAACTTCTCCGCCAGCGCCGGATCGCGCAGTTCGAAGGCGGCACCATCGGGGGCGGTGACCTCCACGGCTGACTTGCGCACGTCGGAGGGATCGCGGAAGCGGGCGCGGTAGAGCACCATTTCCGACAGGTCGCGACCGGTCAGCCACGGAAAGGCGGTGAGATCGCCGGCCTTGCGGAACGCGTATTCGCGATCGCCGGCAAAGCCGTGCCATTTGAGGTCAAGCCGCGGCTCGGCCACGCCTGCCATCGACTTCACCGGATAGCGATACAGCGCCTCCACCCGCCCGAGTTCGATCATCCGGCGTTGCGGACGAGGTCCAGCACCTTCTTGGCGGCTTCGGGGATGTTGGTGCCGGGGCCGAACACGGCGGCGACGCCCTGCTGTATCAGGAAGTCATGATCCTTGGGCGGAATAACGCCGCCGACCACCACCAGCGCGTTCGACCCGGCCGCCTTCAGCGCCGCGATCAATTCCGGCACCAGCGTCTTGTGCCCCGCAGCGAGGCTGGAGACGCCGACCACCTCAGCTTTGGTGGCGACCGCTTTCGCGGCCACCTCCTCCGGCGTCGCGAACAGATCGCCGACCTCCACCGCAAAGCCGATATCGGCGTAGGCCGACGCGATCACCTTGGCGCCGCGGTCGTGGCCATCCTGGCCGATCTTGGCGACCAGAATGCGCGGCGGACCGCTGTGAGTTTCGGCAAACGTCTCCACTTCGCCTTGCAGCGCCGCGAATTCGTTGTCGCCGGTGAACGCGCCGCCATAGACGCCCGAGATCACCTGCGTCACGGCGCGATGGCGCGCATGCACCTGCTCGATGGCGGCGGAGATTTCGCCGACCGTGGCGCGGGCCCGCGCGGCCTCCACCGCCAGCGCGAGCAGGTTCGCCTCGCCCGCGGCGCCGTCGCGCAGCGCCGCCAGCGTTGCAGCGACCTTGGCGCTGTCGCGCTCCGCTTTCACCTGCGCCAGACGGGCCAGCTGCGCCTTCAACACGGCGGCGTTGTCGACCTCGCGGTAGGAAACATCGTCCTCCCGCGCGAGCTCGAACTTGTTGACCCCGACGATGACATCCTCGCCCTTGTCGACGCGGGCCTGGCGACGCGCCGCGGATTTTTCGATTTCCAGCTTGGCCTCGTCGACGCATGCCGCGATACCGCCCTTGCCATCGACCCGGGCGATGATCTCGCGCGCCGCAGCGGCCAGCGAATGGGTCAGCGCTTCCACGTAATACGAGCCGCCGAGCGGATCGACGGTGCGCGTCACCTGGGTCTCGTGCTGCAGGATGAGCTGGGTGTTGCGGGCGATGCGGGCGGATTGCTCCGTCGGCAGAGCGATGGCTTCGTCGAATGAATTGGTGTGCAGGCTCTGGGTGCCGCCGAGCACCGCCGCCAGCGCCTCATAGGCGGTGCGCACGATGTTGTTGTAGGGGTCCTGCTCGGTCAGCGACACGCCCGAAGTCTGGCAATGGGTGCGCAGCATCAGGCTTTCCGGCTTCCTGGCGCCGAAGCCCTGCATGATCTCGCACCAGAGCAGACGCGCGGCGCGCAGCTTGGCGATCTCGAAGAAAAAATTCATGCCGATGCCGAAGAAGAACGACAGCCGCGGCGCGAAGGCGTCGACATCGAGACCTTTTTTCAGCGCGGCGCGGACGTATTCCTTGCCGTCGGCCAGGGTGTAGGCGAGTTCCTGCACCGCGGTCGCGCCGGCCTCGTGCATGTGATAGCCGCTGATCGAGATGGAATTGAATTTCGGCATGTTCTTCGCCGCAAATTCGATCACGTCGGCGACGATGCGCATCGAGGGGGCGGGCGGATAGATATAGGTGTTCCGCACCATGAATTCTTTCAGGATGTCGTTCTGGATGGTGCCCGACAATTTCGCCAGCGGCACGCCCTGCTCCTCGGCGGCGACGATATAGTTGGCCATGATCGGGATCACGGCGCCGTTCATGGTCATCGACACGCTCATGCGGTCGAGCGGGATGCCGTCGAACAGGATTTTCATGTCGGCGACGGAATCGATCGCGACCCCGGCCTTGCCGACATCGCCGGCGACGCGCGGATGATCGCTGTCGTAGCCGCGGTGGGTTGGCAGGTCGAACGCCACCGACAGGCCCATCTGCCCGGCGGCGAGATTGGCGCGGTAGAAGGCGTTGGACTCCTCGGCGGTGGAAAATCCCGCATACTGACGAATGGTCCATGGCCGGCCGGCATACATGGTGGCGCGCACGCCGCGGGTGAATGGCGCCAAGCCCGGCAACGTGTCGGTCTCCATCGCCGCAAGGTCATCCGCCGTATACAGAGGTTTCACGGTGAAACCCTCCGGCGCGGCCCAGGACAGCTCGTCCACGGGTCGGGTCTTCAATTCCTTGGCAGCCAGCGCCGCCCACGCTTCCGGCGTCGTCATTGCACCCTCGCAAAACGTTGCGTCGCTTTTCGCATGCTTCGGCGGGCGGCGCGAAGTGCGAAACCAGCATGGGAGCCGTCACAAAAGGTTTCCGGAACCGTCGTATTCGTCCGCCTACGGACTGTCCCGTGGATAAGTGACGTGGGCCCCAAGCGTCGCGGGACCCACAACATGTTGGGGTGCGAGAGTCTTGACATCACCCTAATGGTATGAGAACAAAGGCTGATTTTCGCCGAGTTATTGATTCGGACAGCGTTCGTTCCCCGCCCGTTCCGATTGGTTCATTGCGCCCCGTGCCGACTCACGCGCAACGATGATTCCCTGACGGCCGTTTTAGGGCGGCGGCGGGTCTTTCGGCGGGCTGACCGGCGGGCTGAGCGACGCGGGTATAATTGCGGGCGCCGTACTGCTCGGCGTCGCCGGATTGGCCAGCGGCTTCGTGGTGGACGGCCCGGAGCCCTGCCCGCCAGCCGCCGGCGGCGGAATCGTCACCGCGGCGGGCGCGTCCGGAACTTTCGGGAACAAGGCATTCGAAATCCGCTCGATCAGCGAGAACAGCAGATCGGTGTTGTAGCCGACCAGGAACGCCAAGGCCGCCGATCCCAATTCCTTGAGCGGGCCGGCGAGCGCGTCGTTCGGTCC
Source organism: Rhizomicrobium sp. (assembly GCF_056722145.1). NCBI lineage: Bacteria > Pseudomonadati > Pseudomonadota > Alphaproteobacteria > Micropepsales > Micropepsaceae > Rhizomicrobium > Rhizomicrobium sp. The sequence continues at coordinate 13,819 of NZ_JBWZET010000363.1, forward strand.
GATCAGGATGGTGACGACGCCACCGCTGACCAGCCCGAGCACCATGCGATTGAAATATTCCGGCTGATAGCGGGTATCGAACGTCCGCTCGTGGATGTGCTTGTGCAGGGATCGCAGCAGGTACACGCAAGCGCCCAGGCCGCCGTAAAGTATGGTCTGAATCGCATTCCAGATGGCGTTCACGCCCGGCTTGAAGGAGCCGACTTTGGCGTCCAGCGCGTTCGTCACGCCGGCGAAAGCCTTGGGATAGGTCTCGGGCGGGAATTTCAACTTATCGACACCGCCGGTGAGATTTTTGACCCAGTCGAACAAGCTGTTTTCCGGCATCGCTTGCGTGACGATGGTGCAGCCCAAAGCGGCCAGCAGGAACAGGATCGTGATCAGCAAAATCCGGTCGCTGAAGCATTTCGACGGCGCCACATCGCAATAGCCCCCGATCGCCAACGCCCGCTGGAACCAGCTGAACAATCCTTTCGGGTGGGTCGTCAGATCGGACTCGGTGTCGCGCAACGACGTGATGCTGACCGGTGCAATCGCGATCATCACGTCGATCAGCACGGCCTGAAGCGCGGCGCAGCTCGCATCGGACGATTTATCGGCCTTCGCCTTGACGGTTGCGGCCACCAGCGGGGCGATGAACGGCTTGGCTTTGGCGAGAATCTCGGGGGCGACGGCATCGCCGCGGGCCAGTTCGACTGCGAGATATTCGGCATCCGCCACGAGGCTTTGCAGCGTTACGGTTTCGCTCATCGCTACCCCCATGATTGCCGTTAGGGTATCTTTTTGTAGCACTTATTACAACTATCGGGTGTAATTTCCTGCAAGTTGCCACTTCGCACCGCATCAAGACCGCTTGCTTTGATCGGCGACGCGCGCCAAACCTCGTCGGGCCATGGCAGATCAAAACACCAGCCGCGTCACCGCGGTTCTCGGCCCTACCAACACCGGCAAAACCCATTTCGCGATCGAGCGGATGCTGGCGCACAAGTCCGGCATGATCGGGCTGCCGCTGCGCCTCTTGGCGCGCGAGGTCTATGACAAGGTCGTCCGCATCAAGGGCGCCAACCAGGTCGCCCTGGTCACTGGCGAGGAGAAAATCGTCCCACCGGGGGCGCCGTATTACGTCTGTACGGTGGAAGCCATGCCGATCGGCGTCGGCGCCGCCTGTCTGGTGGTCGACGAGATCCAGCTGTGCGCCGATCCCGAGCGCGGCCACGTCTTCACCGACCGCCTGCTGCACGCCCGCGGCGACGAAGAGACCCTGTTCCTCGGCGCCGATACCATGCGCGGGGCGATCCAGCGCTTCGTGCCGCGGACCTATTTCATCAGCCGCGACCGCTTTTCCGACCTCGCCTACACCGGCGCCAAGAAGCTGACCCGCCTGCCGCGGCGCTCGGCCGTGGTCGGGTTCTCATCGGAAGACGTCTACGGCATCGCCGAGATGATCCGCACCTATCGCGGCGGCGCGGCAGTGGTGCTCGGCGCCCTTTCGCCCCGCACCCGCAATGCGCAAGTGGCGCTCTACCAGTCGGGCGAGGTGGACTTTTTGGTCGCCACCGATGCCATCGGCATGGGCCTCAACATGGACGTCGATCACGTCGCCTTCTCGGCGATGGAGAAGTTCGACGGCACCGTCACCCGCCCCTTGCGGCCCGACGAAATCGGCCAGATCGCCGGCCGCGCCGGGCGCCACATGAACGACGGCACGTTTGGCGTGACCGGCGAAGCCGAAGCGCTCGACCAGGAGCTGGTCAGCCGGGTGGAGAACCACCACTACGATCCCGTGCGCGTGCTGCAGTGGCGCAATTCGGCGCTGCACTTCCATTCCCTCGACGGGCTGATCGCCGCCCTCGACGAGCCGCCGCCGCAACGCGGGCTGGTCAAGGCGCGGCCGTCGTCGGACCTGATTGCGCTGCGCACGCTCGCCGCCCAGGACGACGTCGCCGCCCGCTGCACCGCCCCTGCCGCCATCAAGCTGCTGTGGGAATGCTGCCAGATGCCCGACTTCAACAAGCTGTCCTCGGACGAGCACGCCCGGTTGGTGCGCACCATCTTCGGGCACCTGATCAGCGACAAGGGCGTCTTGCCGCCGGAATGGCTGGGCCAGCAGATCGCCCGTCTCGACATCACCGAGGGCGACGTCGCCACCCTGTCGGGCCGCCTCGCCCACATCCGCACCTGGACCTACGCGGCGCACCGGCCCGGCTGGGTCGCCGATCACACCCACTGGCAGGAGGTCACCCGCAACGTGGAAGACCGCCTGTCGGATGCCCTGCACGAGAAGCTGACCCAGCGCTTCATCGATCGCCGCACCTCGGTGCTGATGCGCAGCCTGCGCGAAGAGGATCTCAATCTGGTGCTCGACGATTCCGGCGGCGTGACCGTCGGCGGCGAGGCCATCGGCAAGCTCGAAGGCTTCCGCTTCACACCGGCCGAAAACGCTTCCGGCTTGGAAGCCAGGGCATTACGCGCCGCAGCTGTGAAAGGACTTGAAAGCGAGTTCTTCACCCGCGCCCGCAAGCTGGCGTTCGCCACCGAGGAGGAAATCACCCTCTCCGAGCACGGCCGGCTGTGGTGGGACGGCGCCATCGTCGCCAAGCTCACCGCCGGCGGCTCGCCCTTGAGCCCAGCCGTGACGCTGCTGGCCGACGACAGCCTGAAAGGCGCCCCGCGCGAAGGCGTCCAGCGCCGGCTCGACGATTGGCTGGTGAAGCGCGTCGCCGCCAAGCTGGAGCCGTTGAAGGCGTTGGAAGAAGGCATCGATGCCAAGCCCGGCACCAAAGGCGCCCTGCCCGGCGAAGCCCGCGGCATCGCCCATCGGCTGTGGGAGAATTTCGGCAACATCGATTTCCCGCGCGCCGAGCTGCGCGGCGATCGCGGTGCCATCATGCGGGCGCTGAAGCCGTTCGGCATCTGGTTCGGGCGGCGCACGGTCTATATGCCGAAGCTGCTGCGTCCCGACACCGCCAACCTCAGCGCCCTGTTGTGGAGCGTGTGGCAGAAGCAGGACGACGTGCCGGCGATGCCGCGCCCGGGCCTCACCAGCTTCGACAGCGACGCGCCCGACGGCTTCCTCGCCAGCGCCGGCTTCCGCAAATTCGCCGGCCGCGCCATCCGCCTCGACATGCTGGAGCGGCTCGAAGACGCGCTGGAAAAGGCGCTGATCGAAGGCACGACGGTCGACGAGCTGCTGCCGAAACTGGTGTCGCTGCTGGGCTCGTCCAACGAGCAGCTGAAAGAGGTGTTGGAAGTGCTCGCGTGGCAGACCCTGGAAGTCGCCGACGGCAAGCACGTCTGGCGCAAGGCCGCGCCCAAGCCGATCCGCCGCCAGCGCAAACATCCGCGCGGCGACCAGCCGGAGAAAAAGCCCGAAGTGAAAATCACCATCAACCCGGATTCGCCGTTCGCGGGTTTGGCGGCGCTGATCAAGTGAGATGAGCGAAGAACCCGGACGCCTGCGGCTCGACAAATGGCTGTGGTGCGCGCGGTTCTACAAGACGCGCGCCATCGCGGCGGCGGCCTGCGAGAAGGGGCATATCCGCATCAACGGCTTCCGGGTCGAGAAGGCCGGCCGCGAAGTGCGCCCCGGCGACGTGCTGACCATTCCCGTCGGCCGCGAGGTGGTGGTGATCCGCGTCATCGCCGGCGCCCAACGCCGCGGCCCCGCCCCCGAAGCGCGGACCCTGTATGAGGCGGTGGAAGAGTAAGGGCGGGCGCCGCGGCGCGCGCGCGCGTCTGTCAATTCCGCCGCATCGTCATTTTCCGGGGTTGATCCTGGGGCGCGGGCGCCCTATCACCGCTGCCCTGAATTCACCGGAGCCTTTCACCGATGGCCTATGTCGTTACGGACGCCTGCATCAAGTGCAAGTTCATGGATTGCGTGGAAGTGTGCCCGGTGGACTGCTTCTATGAAGGCGAAAACATGCTCGTCATCCATCCCGACGAGTGCATCGATTGCGGCGTTTGCGAGCCGGAATGCCCGCCGGAAGCGATCAAGGCCGACACCGAGAGCGGCCTCGAAAAGTGGATGGCCCTCAACGCCGATTACGCCAAGAAGTGGCCCAACATCACCACCAAGGGCGAGCCGCCGGCGGACCGCGAAGAATTCCGCAACGAGACCGGCAAGCTCGAAAAGTACTTCTCGGAGAAGCCCGGCCAGGGCTCGTGAAATTAATCATCTAACCTGCGTAAATTCGGGATTTCCCCTTAAAAACGGCAGGTTGGGCGCACAAATAGTAGTAGCCGGGGCGGCCACAAGGCGCATCAGAACACAAAGAAGTCGTATTCTTTCAAAGGTTTGAGGAAAGAGTCCTTCCCTTTTTCCTCAACATGTGGTACATTACATCCGTTCTGAAATAGGACTCGAACGGCGCTGCCCCACCCGGATTAGAGGAAGGTCCGGAGGCGCCGCATTATGACAGTGTCAAAATGACGGTGCCGCCCCACCCTGGTTCGGTGCCCGTTCGAGTGCGCGATACGGAAAGTGAAATGACCACAGCAAAAGCTCCTGTTGCACCCGCGCCGGCGGCGAAGAAGGTTCCGGCGAACTCCAACAAGAAACTTGATTTCAAGGCCAACGATCACGTCGTATATCCGACGCATGGCGTCGGCCGGATCATGCGTATCGAAGAGCAGGAAGTCGCAGGGCTGAGGCTCGAGCTGTTCGTGATCACGTTCGACAAGGACAAGATGACTCTGCGCGTCCCGGTGATGAAGGCCAAATCGGTCGGTATGCGCAAGCTGTCGTCGCCCGATACCGTCGCCACGGCGCTCAACACGTTGAAGGGCCGCGCCCGCGTCAAGCGGACGATGTGGTCGCGCCGGGCGCAAGAATACGAAGCGAAGATCAACTCGGGCGACCTGGTTTCCATCGCCGAAGTGGTGCGCGATCTGCACCGCGCCTCGGGCCAGCCGGAGCAGTCCTATTCCGAACGCCAGCTGTATGAAGCGGCCCTCGCCCGCATGGCACGCGAAGTCGCCGCCGTCGAAAAGATCGACGAGATGGCGGCCGTGAAGCGGGTCGAAGGCGCGTTGCTGAAAAAGGCGGCGTGACCTGTAATAAATTGTATCAGTCATGCAAAAGGCTCGGGGGCGACCTCGGGCCTTTTGTTCTAAAATGCGAGTCATGAACGGTGAGACAGCTCGACAGCTGCCGCCCGTTCGATCAAAGCTGGTGCCCATCCTCACGGAGCCGACCATGAAGTGGCTACTCGCAGGTCTGATCGGATCGCTGTCCGGCTGGCTGATCGCGTCCGTTACCAACGAGGTAGCGATCGCAGCGTCAAGCGGGGCGGCCATCGGCATTCTGGCGACCATCGCCCTGTTCGGCACCCGTCCGGCCCATTCCGTCGCCAAAATGGCCGGCGCCATGGGCCTCGGCTGCGTCGCCGGCTGGCTGGTTTCGGCCCTGACCGGCGGGCTGACCGTCGCCATGGTGATCGGCTCGGGCGTCGGGGCGCTGGCCACGGTCGCCTTCACCAGCGAGAGACCACTCCGTTCGCTGCTCAAGCTGATCGCCGCCATCGGGTTCGGGTTCGCCATCGGCTGGGGCGTCGGCAGCCTGATCGGCGACCATCGCATCGGCATGGTGCTGGCGATTCCGTTCGCGCTGCCGTTCCTGCTGGTGATGGCCGACACCATGCGCCCGCCGCGCCGTCGCCCGTTCTGAGCCGAGACGCAGTCGCAACATTTGGGACTTGCGTTCGCACTGCCACCTTCCACCAATTGGGACGACGATAGGGGGCAAGCATGAAGCTTGGAAAATTCAGCGGCTCCGGACTGGCGATCGGTATCGCCTTGGGCGTCGCACTCGGCATCGCATTCGAAAACCTCGCCATCGGCATCGGAATCGGCGTTGCCCTGGGCATGGCCTTCGAACCCGCCCTCGCCGGCAAACCGGACGAAGACGACCCCAAGCAAGACTAGACTATTTCACCGGCTCCGGCACGACGTCCGAGAGGGCGCGCAGTTCTTCGCAGCCGCTGGGGCACAGCTGTTTCAGCGTCCGCAGTTCGGCCTGCGCGGCGGGAAGGTCGTGCAGCAGCATGAGCACTTTGCCGGTATATTCGCGCAGCAACCGGTTGTTCGGTTCGAGCAGCAGGCCGCGCTTATACAAATTCAGCGCCGTCAGATACTGCTCCGTGCGCGCCATGCCGGTCATCCCTTGCGCCAGCATGCGATGGCTGAAGCCGAGATAGATCAGCGCGGTGACATCGTCGGGGCGCTTCTGGACCGCGGCTTCGAGATGCGGCAGCGCCTCGGCGAATTTCGATTGCTTGACGAGGTCGGAGCCGATCTTCAATTCGCGCGCCGGATCGATCTTCGAGGAGTCGAGCTTGTGCTCGTTCTGCAGCTCTTCGAATTTCTGATCGAGCGCGCGCGCATCCTGCGGGCTTTGCCCCGGATTGTTGCCGACCTGCCCGACCATCTGGGCCGAGGCCGCCGTGAAGACCAACAGTGCCGCAACGGCGGCCGTTACCATCCGCATGTCACCCCCTAGCCCGGTTCGCCGGGTTCCCTATTTATATTATAATATCCCGCAGGGGCGCGGACAAGAACCTCACACCGCTCGGCGGCAGCGCCGGCAGGTGCCGGTTTGCGTCTTGAAGGCACTGCGGATCATCGTGCTGCCAAAGGTTATGCTCAGCGTCACCGCCAGCACCATAACGGGGAAATGCACAAAGATCAGCAGCGCCAGCGCGCCAACGATCATGATCAGGCCGGTCGTGAACAGGCGGGCCCGCGGCCGGCTGGGCAGCTCGGCGCCGCAATGGGGACATTTCATGGCGGGTTTCTACACGGGACCGGGCGTTATTGCAGCACTTCGATCTGTCGCGGATTGCCCACCCCGATCGCCGGGCCGTTGGCCGACTGGATCACGCCGCGCACGCGGACGACCTTGCCCTCGTAACCCGCCGGATCGACGCCCAGCGACTTGAACCGCTTCACATCGTCGGCGCCGAGGATGACGGTGAAATCGGTGCGCCAGTCGGGCCCGAAATTGAGGTACATGGCGCCATCCTGGGTCGCCACCGCCAGCACCCGTCCGGCGACGACCTGGAACGTCCCGATGGTGTCGGCGAGCTGATCGGGCGTACGCACGCCATAGGCCGGATCGGCCCACAGCCCCTGCCCGGTGCGCCGCGCCTCGGCTTCGGCGGCAAACAGTTCGCGACCGCATTCGCCGCGATCGAGCGTCAGGTCGACCCGCGCCAGTCCTTTCTGCACCAGATCGAGCTGCAGCCACAGCCCGTCGCGCGTGAATACCTGGCTGCGGACGCGGTCGTAACGATCTTCCTTGGGCCAGACGGTGCGCGCATCGACCCGCACGCCCTTGGCGAGGTGCTCCAGCTCGGCGAAGGCGCGGTCGGCGATGGCAGTCGGCGCATGATCGGCAACGCCGGCCGGCAGGCGGATGCCTTCCAGCTTCAAGGCCCGCCCATCGGTCATCACCAGGACACCATTGCGCTCGATACGCATGATGTGAACGTCGCCGATCTCGATGTCACCGGCACACGGCGGCGCGGCCGCAAACGACGGCGCCGTCAACGCCGCAAGGACCAGCAACAGCCCGAAACGCATGCCATCCCCCACCCCGGAAAGGGGCATTCTGCACGAATCTCACGGGCGTGCCACCATTAACAGCCGCAAGGTTTACGGGTTTTTGTCGACCTTGCCGCCGGCGTCTTCCCAATCCTTGAAGCCGCCCATGTTGTAGACGCGCTTGAAACCCATGTCCTTCAGGACCTTGCCGCTCAAGGCCGAGCGCCCGCCGGAAGCGCAATAAAGCACCACCGTCTTGTCCTTGGCGAAGGCGCGGTCGTGATAGGGCGACGACGGATCGGCGCGGAATTCGAGCATGCCGCGCGGCACGTTCACGGCGCCTTCGACCATGCCGCTCTGCTCGACCTCGAGCGGATCGCGGACATCGACGATGAGAAGGTTGCCCTTCTCCTTCATTTTCTTGACATCATCCGGCGTGACCTTCGGCACCGCCTGATTGGCGGCTTCGATCATGTCTTTCACATTGGTTCCCATCATCATCTCCCAGGGGTTGGGGCTGCCAGGCTTACGCCGCGCGGGGGCGGCATCGTTTCGGGAATGAAGAAATCGGGGATCAGATCCTTCGACGGATCGACGCGATAGCGGTCGAAATCGGTGACGCCTTCGCCGGCGAGGAAGGTGTCGTCGATCAGGAAGCGGCCGGTGAAATCGCGCGCCGGCTTGTGGAAAATCAAATGCGCCGCATCGGCGACGATATCGGGCGTGCGGCAGTGCTTCAGGCCCTCTTCGCCCGCGAGCACATTGGCAACCGCCGCCGTTGCAATCGCGGTGCGCGGCCACAAGGCATTGACCGCGATGCCGGCGGGCGCAAACTCCGCCGCCATGCCGAGCACGCACAGGCTCATGCCGTATTTTGCGATGGAGTAGGCGGTGTGGGCCTCGAACCAGCGCGGATTGAGATCGAGCGGCGGCGACAGCATCAGCACATGCGGATTGGCGGCGCGCTTCAAGAACGGCAGGCACGCCTTGGTGGTGAAAAACGTGCCGCGCGTGTTGACCTGATGCATCAGGTCGTAGCGCTTGGCCGGCATCTCTTCGGTGCCGGCGAGAAAGATCGCACTGGCGTTGTTGACGCAAATATCGATGCCGCCGAAGCGCTCCACCGCCGCCGCGACTGCGGCTTCGATTCCGGCTTCGTCGCGCACGTCGCACGCCACCGCCAGCGCCTTGCCGCCCACCGCTTCCACGGCGGCGGCCGCGGTGTGGATGGTCCCCGGCAAGCGCGGATGGCGGACATTGCTCTTCGCCGCGATCACGACATTGGCCCCGTCGCGCGCCGCCTTGAGCGCAATCGCCAGCCCGATGCCTCGGCTCGCACCGGTGATGAACAGCGTCTTGCCCTCGAGCGACATGAAATACCTCGTGTGTGTCGGTTTAACTTTTGAGAACCATGTGCGGCACGGTCAAGCGTGCCTTACAGGCGTTCCGCAGCGACAGCTTGGCGGAATTGCGCACAAACCGGTAGTGTTGTGGTGCCAACAGAGTCAGGAACCGCCATGAACATGCCTGTCCGCGATTTGCCCAGCCGCTACGGCACCGTTGCCATGACCCTGCACTGGCTGATCGCTGCCGCGATCATCACCAACATCGTGCTGGTGCTGGCGGCGCCCGAGGATTTCAAGGACCCGGCGCACCGCACCATGATGTCGCTGCACATGTCGATCGGCATGACCGTCCTGGTACTGAGCATCGCGCGGCTGGCGTGGCGCCTGGTCAATCCGCTGCCGCCGCCGCCGCACGGCCTCAACCGCTGGATTCGCGTCTCCGGCAAGGCGATGCACCACCTGCTCTACACGCTGATGATCGCGATTCCGCTGGCGGGCTGGCTGATGGCCTCGGCAAGCCACCATCCGCCGATGTGGTTCGGCCTCTTCACCTGGCCGGCGTTGCCCGGATTTGCCGGACTCGACAAGGCCGGCAGTCACGCCTGGCACGAGGTGTTCGAAAGCATTCATGTCACCCTCGGCTGGGCCATGGTCGTGCTCGCCGTCGCCCACATCGCGGCGGGGCTGTACCATCATCTGGTCCGCAAGGATAACGTGCTGCTGAGGATGCTTCCCGGGACACGGCTGCGCCGCGGGGTGTGATACCTTGCACCCGAGGGCAAACGGACTAGATTGCCCCGATGCCGCCCGATTATTCCTCTGTTCGCCAAGCCGATGCCGCCGCTATTGCGGAGGGCGCGCAGCGCCTGCGTGACGGCGCTCTGGTGGCGTTTCCGACCGAGACGGTTTACGGGCTCGGCGCCGATGCCAGCAACGGCGAAGCGGTCGCCAGTATTTTCGCGGTCAAGGGGCGGCCGCAGTTCAATCCGCTGATCGTGCATGTGAAGGATCAGGCGCAGGCCGCCCGGCATGTCACGTTCACCGACACCGCCGCGGCGTTGGCCGACGCGTTCTGGCCGGGACCGCTGACCCTCGTCCTGCCGCGCCGCACCGACACGCCGTTGTCGCTGCTGGTCAGCGCCGGGCTCGACACGGTGGCGGTGCGCGCCCCGGCCCATCCGATCGCGCAAGCCCTGATCGCCGCCACTGGTCGCCCGCTGGCCGCACCGAGCGCCAATCCGTCCGGCACCGTCAGCCCGACCCGCGCCAGCCACGTCGCGGAAGGCTTCGGCAGCAAAGTTTTCATCCTCGACGGCGGTGACACCACGGTCGGCGTCGAATCCACCGTGATCGGGTTTGGCCCGCACGGCGCGGTGATGCTGCGCCCCGGCGGCGTGCCGCGCGAGGCGGTGGAAAGGATCACCGGCGCCGCCCTCGCCGCGCCGACGCCCGGCGGCCCCGTGACCTCGCCCGGCATGTTGACCAGCCATTACGCGCCGCACGCGCGCGTCCGCCTCAATGCCGATCACGCCGAACCAGGCGAGACGCTGCTTGGCTTCGGACCGCAGGCGCCGGGCGAGGTGTTGAATCTCAGCCCCACCGGCAATCTGGCGGAAGCGGCGGCGCACCTGTTCGCAATGCTGCGCGCGCTCGATGCCAACGCCGAAGCCATCGCGGTGATGCCGATTCCGGTCACCGGGCTCGGCGAAGCGATCAACGACCGGCTGCAACGCGCCGCGGCACCGCGAGGCTCCCATGTCTGACGTCTTCGACCGCTTGAAAACCATCGTCGGGGCCAAGGGGTTTTCCGAGGACCCGGCCGAGATCGCGCCGCATCTCGAAGAATGGCGCAGCAAGTACACCGGCTGCTCGCCGCTGCTGATCAAGCCGGCGTCGACGGCGGAAGTCGCGGCAGTGCTGGCGGTGTGCAACGAGACGCGCACCGCGGTCGTGCCCCAGGGCGGCAATACCGGGCTGGTCGGGGCGCAGATTCCGTTCCACGGCGAGATCCTGATCACGCTCGCCCGCATGAACCGCATCCGCCGCGTCGATGCCAAGGATGCGAGCCTGGTCGCCGATGCCGGTGTGATCCTCGCCAACGCGCAGAAGGCGGCCGACGACGCCGGCTTGATGGTGGCGCTCAGTCTCGCCTCGGAAGGCACCACCACGCTCGGCGGATTGATTTCCACCAACGCCGGCGGCGTCAACGTGCTGCGCTACGGCATGATGCGCGAGCAGGTGCTGGGCCTGGAAGTCGTGCTCGCCGACGGCCGCGTGCTCGACCTGCTGCGCTCGCTGCGCAAGGACAACACCGGCTACGACCTGAAACAACTGTTCATCGGCGCCGAAGGTACGCTCGGCATCATCACCGCGGCGGCGCTGAAACTGTTTCCCAAGCCCGAGGAACGCGCCACCGCCTTCGTCGCGGTGCCCGACGTGCACGCCGCCACCAGCCTGCTGGCGATCCTGAACCATCGCACCAACGGGCTGCTCAACGCCTTCGAATTGATGAGCCGCAGCGGGCTTGAGCTGGTGCTGGAGCACATCGCCGGCACCAAGGACCCGCTGGCGCCGTCGCCCTGGTACGTGTTGTGCGAGGCTTCGGGCGTCAAAGGCATTGCGGCGGTGTTCGAGAATGCCTTGGAGACAGCGCTCGAAGACGGCGTCGCCAGCGATGCCGCCATTGCCTCGAGCGAAGCCCAGCGTGCCGCGTTGTGGCGGCTGCGCGAAAGCATGTCGGAGGCGCAGAAGCACGAGGGCCCGTCGCTGAAGCACGATGTCTCGGTGCCGGTCAGTGCCGCGGCCGAGTTCATCGCCGAGGCCATCGCTGCGGTGACGCGGTGCGAACCCGCCGCCCGCGCGGTGCCGTTCGGCCATCTCGGCGACGGCAATCTGCATTTCAATTTCCAGATGGCGCGCGGCGGCGACAAAGAGGCCTATCTGGCGCGCTGGGACGAAATCCAAGAGATCGTGCACGACATCGTTGCCGCGCACGGCGGTTCGTTCAGCGCCGAACACGGCGTCGGGGTGATGAAACGGGCGGCGCTGAAGCGCTACAAATCCATCGCCGAAGTCGAGCTGATGCGCACGCTGAAGCTCACGCTCGATCCCCAGGCCATTCTCAACCCTGGCAAACTGATCCCGGATTGACGGCGTGCGACACTGTCGCGCAAGCACGTCACCTGCCCGCGCTTTGCGCAGCGGCCGCAAGGCGCTTGCGCCGGCTGCCTGCATCTTTGCCGCGACCTGACCGGTTTTTAGGCGCAACCGCAGCGCCCGCGCCGTTGACAGCCCGCGCGCATCTGTTGTCCGTTTTCCGCGACAGATGGAGGGTTCGATGGCCAAGTCTCGCATGATCCGGGTGCTCGCAGCAGCGCTGACGTTGGTTGCGGTGGCGGCCGCCGGATTCGCTGCCGACCTCACCATGTTCGCCGCCGCCTCGCTGTCGAGCGCGCTGCCCGAGGTCGCCGCCGCCTATCAGAAACAGACCGGCAAGACGGTGACGTTCTCGTTCGCCGCTTCCTCGGTGCTGGCGCGGCAGGTGGAAGCCTCGCCGGGGGTCGATCTCTTCATGTCGGCCGATGCCGACTGGATGGATTATCTCGACAAGAAGGGTTTGGTGCAGACGGCGACGCGCAAGACGCTGCTGACCACGCATCTGGTGCTGATCGCGCCCGCCGTCGCGGCCGTGACGCTGAAAATCGCACCCGGATTCGATCTCGCCGGCGCGCTGCATGGCGGACGGCTGGCGGTGGCCGATCCGGCCTCGGTGCCCGCCGGCAAATACGCCAAGGCCTCGCTGACGGCGCTTGGGGTGTGGAGCGCAGTCGAGCCGCACCTCGCCTCGGCCGAGAACGTGCGCGTGGCGCTGGCCTATGTCGCGCGCGGCGAAACCCCGCTCGGCATCGTCTACACCACCGACGCGCTGGCCGAACCGAAAGTGAAAATCGTCGCCACCTTCCCCGACACCAGCCACGCCCCGATCGTCTATCCGGTGGCGCTGACCAAGGATGCCAAGCCGGACGCGAAAGCGTTCCTCGCCTTCCTGGAAGGGCGCGAGGCCCGCGCGATCTTCGTCAAGTACGGGTTTGAAGCGGCGAAGTGATACCCACCTGTTGGGATGTGCCGGCGTGACGACCTGGGTCCCCTTCCCTTTGCTGCGCGCTGGCTCAGCCGGGGATGACAAGGTGTGTTGCCGCCGGTGCGCTGCGATCCTTCGCCAGGCCGCGGGCGGAGACGGCGGCGGTGACCACGGTGGCGGCGTACGGCAGGCTTTGCACGGCGAGCATGATCACCCACAGCCACGCGGCGGGATCGTCGAAGCGCCCGGTGTCCATCACCGATATGACCGCCAGGATGCAGAGGCCAAACAGCGTCGTCTCCTGCCATACGCTGCGCAGCGCCTGGGACAGCATCGCCTCGTCGGCGCATTTGGGCGTGCGGAAAAAGCCGACGCCGCTGGTGAAGATGCCGCTCCACACCGCCTTGGCGACGACGTGGGTCAATGACAGGCCGGCAATGGACGCCATCACCGCGCCGCGCATGCCCGAGCGCACCTTGGAGGGATAGAGCAGCAGCGTCTTCAGCATTTTCGCCGCGAACAGCGCCAGCGCCGCGGCCGACAAGACCGGCATCGGCACGTCGATGTAGCGCGGCTCCAGCCACATCGCGAAGCTCCAGCCGAGCGCGATGAAGGTCACGATCATGCCGAGCCCGTCGCTAAGCCACGGCAGCCAGCCCGAGAAGAAATGGTAGCGCTGCGCCCATGACAGCTTGGTCCGGCCGCCGAAGATCGCGCCGGCGTGCCGCTTCATAATTTGCATGGCGCCATAGACCCAGCGATAGCGCTGGCCCTGGAACGATTTCAGCGTATCGGGAATAACGCCCTTGCCCATCGATTGCGGCAGATAGGCCGCGCCATAGCCCGCCTCGAACAGGCGCAGGCCAAGCTCGGTGTCTTCGGTGATGCACCACGTCGCCCAGCCGCCGACTTCGATCAGCTTATCCTTGCGCACGATGGTCATGGTGCCATGC